>DASXTB010000133.1:0-3786 GCA_036505615.1 Acidobacteriota bacterium | reverse complement strand
TCCCTTTTTCGCTCTGCTGGCTGCGTCCACCAAACCCGCATGGGCGACCAGCGCCTATCTAGGATCGGCAACCTTACAGGCGTTGACCAGCCCCATGATCGATCAGTTCATGATGGCCAATGTAACGGAGGCCGTCAGAGGTAAAATCGCGGGAGTGAAATTTTTTGTTTCACAAGGCGCCGTCGCGATCGCAGCCACGATCGGAGGCAAATGGATCGAAAGGCAGGGATACTTCGGTCTGCTCAGCACAGCTTCGGTACTGGCTATTGTGTCAGCAGGTCTGACAGTGCGGATTACAGAGAGGCTGAGCGCAAAGGACCTCCCCGAAACCTCAGCGAACTCCTCCTCTCTGCGGTAGAAGAGCAGAGACCCGCTGTGTCCGTGGTGTCCTTTGTGGTTAAACTGCTTCTTGACCACCAAGGACACAAAGGACACGACGGTCATCTGGAGGACACGCCCGCTTTCTCCGGCCTACGCTCTTGCCCTTGGGACGCAATTCAAAATGTGATCTTCAAGCTCAACTGAATTCGACGAGGCTCGCCGCTGGCGGCGATACTGCCAAAGGCGGGGCCGAAATCCACATAAGGAAGGGGGATCCCCCAATTGGGGTGATTGAACAAATTGAAAAAATCCGAACGAAACTGTACCTGAGCTTTTTCACCAGGCTTGAACCTTCGTGACAGAGACAGATCGACAATATTGTTGCCCGGTCCGGTAATGATATTGCGCCCGGCATTTCCAAAAGTATAAGGCGCAGGAAACGCAAAGGCGTCGGTATTGAAAAAACGCTCCGGCGTTCTCTGAGAGCGCGGCAGTGAGATTTCGACTCCCGGCACGCGGTTGGGGCGCGTCGAAGTATCGGCGTTGGCAGGGTTGGTCAACAAAACCGGATTGAGGGGAGTGCCGCCCTGCTCCAGGACATTCCCCGCAATCTGCCAGTCTGAGACCAGCCAGGTAATCAATCCCTGGTTCGCCCAGAGAGAGTGATTCCGGCCCACAGGCGGGTCCCACACCAGACTGGAAGTGAATCGTGCCCTCACATCAAAGAACGAGAGCGCGCGTTCCGCCCTCAGGTTCCGCTCATCTTGGGCCGGAATGCTGTCGTAAAAGCCGGGAAGAATTCCGTCCGCGTCATCGATCGATTTTGCCCACACGAATGAGGACTGAAAAAACAAGCCGCCGGAAAACCTGCGCTCCGCCTTCGCCTGCAAGGAATGGAACGTCGAGGATGCGCTGTTTTCGCGGTGAATGATCTTTCCTAGTTCGGGAAAAGATCGAAGCTCCTGGATCACTCCCGGACGGGGCGGCAGGTTTTCCCCGGTCAGTTCATGAAGTGGCGTGTTGAAGGTGCGATAGCGCTCCAGCTTGGTCCCCTTCGCGCCCACATATGCGAGCTCAGCGGCAATGGCGTTTGGGACCGGAAACTGCACAGCCAAGTTCCAGTTCTGTACGTAGCCGGTGCGCGCATTCACGTCGGAGCTGAAATATGAGGGAATTCCCGTATCGGCGCCGGCTGGAAAACCTTGGCGCAAAGTAAGCACAGGTTTTTCCGGAGCCGCCTGGTTGGTCTCGGTTCGAATTCCATTTCGCACCAGATCATAGAAGCGCGCGCCAATGCCCTGATCGTAGAAGACGCCATACCCACCCCGCAGCGTCCACAAAGCACTCCCGCCGGAAAAAGGACGAAATGCAAAGCCGATGCGGGGAGCGAAGTTGTTTCTGTCAGGATGCACCAGCGACCGGCCGAGCGGCCCATTCTTTGCCGCACGCACCAGTTGCGGCGCCCGTGGCAACTGGCTGTAATCGAGATTGTAATAATTGTCCCGCAGTTCCATAAACGGGCCGAAGTACTCGTACCGCAGGCCCAGGTTGAGCGTCAGCCGGGAAGTCGCCTTGTAATCGTCCTGCAAAAACCCTGACGTTGAGCTGCGTCTCAAATATGCTTGAGCGGCGCCCACGGTCCGAATCGTCCGTTGCGGCAGCCCCAGCAGAAAGTCAGCGAACGGCTCCCCGGTTCCTTCAAAGTCGGAGAGATTGGAAGTGAACACGCCGGTAAACTGGAACTGGCCCCGGCTGCTCTGGCGCTGCAAGAAGTTATACTGAAATTTCTCCAGCTCGACGCCCAGCTTCAATGCGTGCTTGCCCCGAATGGCAGTGACGCTGTCTGATAGATGAAATGTGTTATCACGCTGGGAGAGCGGCAACAAAAGTTCGTCCCCTACCATGACGAACTCGGGGATATCGAAGCGGGGAAAACCAAAATTCACCGGGTCGCGGTCGATTCCGTTGATTCCCAGTTTCCCAACCACATCATTCTTAAAAGCGTTCTCCGGAATGTCAAAGAGGCGCAGCCTGTTAAAGCCAAAACGCCAGTCGTTCAGCGTTACAGGAGAAAAGCTGTGATTGTAAGCCAGGGTCAGGTTCTGCGCCCTCAGACCGACAACGGTGCCCGTTCCGGGGAAGAATCCCGGCGTCAAATCGTCATCGGCATTCAGCGTATAACGGCCGAAAATAAGATCTCGGCCGCCGGCAGCATAATCGATCCTCACCGTCCCGACGTCACGCCGGTTAGCCTGCGGGCGGCTGTCGGTATAGTTGTTCAAATCGCCGGGCCGGTTTGGAAGCGGCTGAAACTGCTCCAGCAACAAGGGCGCGACAGGATCGATGCGGTTGGCGGGGATCTGATTGCCCGAGAAAAGACGGCGCAAACCGGTGGCAGGGTCAATTGCCTGCGGATCAAAAATCGGCTTGCGGCCGGCGAAGTTTCCTGAACGCAGCGCCGCAGTCGGAACGGTGACTAATGATGTATGGGCCAGGCGAGAGCGAAGCCCTTCGTAACTGGAGAAATAAAAAAGCCGCGGCCGTCCGGCAAGAAAGGGGAGATCAAGCGGTCCGCCAATCGTCCCTCCAAACTGGCTTTGCTTGAAAGGGATTTTCTTTTGATCGTGAGGATCAAAAAAATTACGGGCGTCCAGTTTCTCATTGCGCAAGAATTCGAATAAGCTTCCATGAATCTTCTCGCTGCCCGACCGGGTCACGACATTGATCTGCCCGCCGCCCATACGCCCGAATTCTGCGGAGGAATTGGCCGTCTGCACGCGAAACTCCAGGATCGACTCTATGGAGGGATTGGCCACGAACGCCTGCACGTGCCCGTCGCTGTTGCTGGTCCCGTCTAGAAGGTGAGCATTCATGTTGGCTCGTGCGCCATTGACGGGAAAGTTAAAACCAACTTCGCCGCGCCGAGGCTGCAGGTCGGTAAAGCCATCCACGATGAAACCACCGAGATGCCGCGGAATCGGGCCAGGTCCTAGCGATGCCAGCGACATGAAATCGCGTGCATTCAGCGGAAGTTCCGTCATGCCTACCGGCGGCAACACAAAGCTGACAGTGGGCGACTCAGAGGACGGCTCCGCCACATCGGTCACCTCAATCGATGATGCAATTCCAATCTGCAACTGAACGTCGTGGCGGAACTGTTGATTCACGTCAAGGAATATGCGGCTGCGGCTGCTGCGAAATCCCGCCAGTTCCACCAGCAGCTCCCACTGCCCGGGCATCAATCCTGCCAGGTGGAACTGGCCGCGATCGTCGCTGAGAGTTGTGCGCTCCCAGCCGAGCCGCCGCGCCGTGACCGTGGCGCCCGGCACAACGGCGCCGGATGGATCGGTCACTTTGCCAAAGATCGACCCGGTGCTGCTTTGGGCACTCAGCGAAGGGCCAGTCAACGCGATAAGCAGAACCAACAGAACTACCGGCGCTGGTCTCGTGAGGAACAAAATGTTT
>DASXTB010000132.1:0-6194 GCA_036505615.1 Acidobacteriota bacterium | reverse complement strand
TTTATTCAAGCTCATCCTCCAGATCTGCGTCATCCTGGTCACGGCTCGCGTAGTCGGGATGTTGTTCAAGAAGATCAGGCAACCGCAGGTCGTTGGCGAGATGGTGGCTGGCATCCTGCTTGGTCCTTCGTTGTTGGGTTGGGTCGCGCCCCAACTCTCGAGCGCGCTGGTCCCGGCGTCCAGTTTGGGATACTTGGGCGCATTGAGCCAGGTGGGACTGGTGCTCTTCATGTTCCTGGTCGGCGGAACTTCAAGAGCACGGCCATGCAGCGGTGTTGATCAGTCACGTGAGCAGAACATGCGCGCGTACCTGGCGGCGACGACCCGATAAACGAGTGGCTCAACTCCCTTGCAGTTAGGAACAACCCTGCAGGCGAATATGGAGACGTGAAGTACTCCAGAAGAGTCGACGTTCTTCATAGAATGGCGGCGCAAGACCCTAAATGCCGTCGGGTTAGCGATGTTCGATCAAGCACTTCGCCTTGAATCGCGAGCGGCGCAGCGCGGCTAAAACCACTAAAGTGGAAGCAAAAAGCAACAGGCTACCGGGCTCGGGCACTTGCCCCTGCACAACAGGGTTGACGGTGATCAAGCTGTCGCTTATGTTTATTTGATTGCTTTGCCTCAAGTCGTTCCCGTCAGAATCCACGAGAAGGATGTGCGACAACTTAATCGGGCTCGAACCAACTCCGATGCCATCAAAGTGTACGGTTAAAAGGTCGAAAGCGCCGGGTTGGGAGGTGTTTAGAGTCTCGCTGGAGTCGAATGACAGTTCAAACATCAGCAGGGGCATGCTGGACAGCCCACACGCGGGGCCGACGCACTTGAACGATGGAAACGTAAGGGCTAATTGATCGCCCAAAACAGGATCACCGAACGTCACTACCGGGTGAGCGAGCACTAACGGATCATAGGTGATCGCCAGTTCGTAAGCTGCCAACGAAGGAGCAGCATGGTCGACGAGACCTGAAATGGCGATAGCGACATTTACGGAGTCGCCTTGCACTATGGACGGTACCCCTAGCTCAACAGACAGATTGATCGGGTCTGCGATGAGCCCGGTTAAGGTTGATGCCCCAAGCAGCAGGCATGCAAGGACCGTACGAAACCGCATATAATTTCACCGCCTAATTGAGTACTCTATCAGATTGCTTGTCCGTTGGCATTTCATAGTACTATTACGTTCAAGTACTTTCTGCCCTCAGTCGGGCAGCCAGTCCTTCCGCTGCGGCACACATGCATCAACCGGCTTGGCACACCAACGCCCGTTTGATACATTGCTCCCATCCAATGCTGCATGACGCAACGCCCGAGCGAGACTTTCGGCCCGCGCTGGGCGTCGCTGATGGACCGCGCTCGCGCTTGTATCCTGAGAGCCCGAAACCACGGCTTCGCTGGGGCATATGCGCTCTGCTGTTCTTCGCGACCACGATTAATTACATCGATCGGCAGGTGCTCGGCATCATGGCTGTCCCGCTGCAACGCACCATCGGGTGGTCCGAAGCGGATTATGGCTTCATCGTAACTGCATTCCAGGCTGCATATGCCATTGCCCTGGTAGCTCTCGGAAGAATCATCGACCGCATTGGAACGCGGCTCGGCTACGCGTTCTCAGTAGCATTCTGGAGCGTGGCAGCCATGTGCCATGCTCTGGCACGGTCGCCCTTCGGTTTTGCCGCTGCGCGTTTCGCATTGGGACTCGGAGAAGCCGGTAATTTTCCGGCGGCGATCAAGACCATAGCCGAATGGTTTCCGAAGAACGAACGGGCGCTGGCTACTGGCATATTCAACTCCGGATCCAATGTCGGGGCGATCATTGGTCCATTGATCGTTCCGTGGATCGCTCTGCAGTGGGGCTGGCGCTGGGCTTTCGTCCTCACGGGCGCTCTTGGGTTCGTTTGGCTTGCGCCGTGGCTGGTGTTCTACCGCCGTCCGCCGGTTTCGCCGGACGAATCAGCTTCCACGGCGCAGACCATCCCATGGTCACACCTGATTCCGCACCGTGCCACTTGGGCGCTCTTGGCCGCGCGCTTCATGACCGATCCCGTGTGGTGGTTCTACCTCTACTGGGTCCCGAAATTCCTGCACCAGCACCATGACATCGACCTGGGACAACTCGCGCTGCCGCTGATTCTCATCTACGTGGCGGCCGATATTGGCAGCATCTTTGGCGGATGGCTCTCATCGGCGCTTCTCAAGCGCGGATGGCCGGCCGGCGCGGCTCGGAAAATGGCGCTTCTCGTATGTGCCCTGCTGGTTACTCCGATCGTGGCCGCACCCTGGGTGTCAAACTTATGGACCGCCGTAGCTCTGCTCTGTCTTGCGACGGCCGGCCACCAAGGATGGTCCGCGAACCTTTATACCCTGGTCTCGGACGTCTTCCCGAAACAGGCCGTGGCATCCGTCGTCGGCCTGTCGGGTTTCGGCGGTTCGATTGGCGGGATGCTGGTGGCGAGCGCGACGGGCTTAATTCTGCAGGCCACCGGCAGCTATGTCGCGGTATTCGCATGGGGTGCCTCGGCGTACGTGATCGCCCTCGGGCTGTTGCAGCTGATCGCGCCGAAGTTCACCGCCGTCGATCTGACTTCGCCGTGGAATAGGCATTCTTGCCTGTAATGCACAGGCCTGGAGGCCTATTCCACCAGCTAGTCGGCGCTCTTGACGAGACTCGGAGCGGCGAGTGCTGCGAGGCGGTCCAGATCAGTCAGCTTATAAAGGTCCAGACAGAACAGATCGGCTGCATCCTGATATTTGACCGGCTTGTCCACCAGGTATCGGAGACTGGGAATGCCGTGGGTGATCTTCACCTCGGAGAACAGGTTTGGTTCCAGAGCGGCCGCAACCAGCGCGACCACCTGGTTTCGCATTCCGCTGGTTTCGAGCCGTACTTTGGGCGCACCTTGGCGCCTCAGCCAGTTCGCAAGCTCGATCAGGTGGGCTGCTTCGATTCCCAGGGGCCGGCCGCCGGTGGTAACGATCATCTGTTCGAACAGCCAAGTGGAATCCTGCTTCCAAGCGTCGCCCTGGAACGGCAGATCCGCAGCGAGCACCTGCTCACCTCGGTATAAACGCTCGGCCACCGGCTCCGATGTGGCCGTCTTGCCTTTATCGTCGAGAACGATGGTGGCGGGGGAGCTATCAGAAGCGCCGATCGGCCGGAGCCACACGCCGTTTGTCATAAGCCCATCGTTCATGGCCAACAGATGTGCCTTCGTCTCGATGCCGCCGTGCTTGTTGATGCCCGTCGTCCAGACGCGGTCCAGCTTGGCCGGCCGGTAGCGGACTACCTGCTTCAGCTTGGTGCGTTCGGCATCACGGGCGGAAGCATCGGAAGAAAGAGCGTCGCGCTTAACCTGGTCAGCCAACTTTCGCGCCAGTCCGGCGATCGTCAGGTTATCGCTCGGCAGCCCGACCACAAGCTCCTCGTAGCTCTTCACCTCGGAACTGACTCCCGGATCTTCTTTGATCGGGGGAAGGTTAAAGTGGCGGCTGAAAAATTCGTATGCCGCCATACGATTATCCAACTGATAATTGTGAGTTCCAGGATCGCGGTTCTCGTGCCAGCCCAAATCATCCTGCTTGCCGTATAAGCCAAATATGGGGCGGATGGGGTCGAACACGCCAGGTTTTACCATGGCTGCGCGGAAGCAGCAGTCGTCCTCGGCGTTATAGATCAACATCGTCGGGCGCGGCGCCATCAGCGCGGCAAGCCAGGAATAATCGCGGCCGTCGAACAAATCAGTGGCCGATTGCTCGACGTCCCCGATATCTCCATGGTCCTTGGCTTCCACGCGCGGGATGATGGAAGAGAAACCCGCCACCGGCACCGAAACGCGCACGCGCTCGTCAAGCGAGCTGAGGATGATCGTTTGCCAGCCCCCGCCGGACAATCCGGTCATGCCCAGCCTCGCCCGGTCGGTATTGGGATGCTCGTACAGGTAATCCAGCCCGCGGCGCATCGCCAGATAAAACAGGCCGAGTTCGTTCGTTCCCACCAGATCGAGATGCGCTCCGTACCAATGTTGGTTGAACTCAGCGCCAAGTTCGCCGAACGAGAGCCACTCCAGATTTAGCGCGAGAATGCCGTTCCGGGCGAGCGTGATGCAGCGCTTCTGCTTATATTCGATGGATTTTCCGGGCGGCCCCACATGCCCGTTTACGTTCAATATGGCGGGCACCTTCCCGTGCATGTTCAACGGCTCGTAGAGAATCGCCGTCGACTGGAAGCCGGGAACGATCTCGTAGCGCAGCTTGCGCATCTGGTAACCGTTTCCGGGAATGGCACCCAGGTCTTCGAACTTCGGTGGCGAATCGATCCATTCCTTCGGCCAGCCGTGAAACACGACATCTCTTACGATCTGGTCGCGGATACGCTTCGACTCCGAAGTCCATTGTGCGGCGGTGCTCGGAGCGGGTGGCTTTGCAACTCTGTTCAGGATGTACTGGCGCAGTTGGAAAAGCGCGACACTTTGAGGCAGAACCTCGTCTTTGAGAATGTCCTCCAGGTATCGCGGTTCGGTCTGCGCCAGAGCGATGCCTGCGCCGGCCGCAAGCATCAGAAGTGATTTGTAGAGTCTCTTCATCAGAAACTGAACCTGGCGGCGAGCTGAATGTTACGCGGCGTGGTCACGCCACCTGTCCAGGTACCGAAAAGCGGATTCCCGACGTCGGTCACGAAAGCCCCGCCCTGACCCCAAGTAGTTCCCTGGGCGAAGAAATGCAAGTTAAAGAGATTGAAGAACTCAGCGCGTATCTGGAACACCGTCTTTTCCGTGATGCGCGTGTTCTTCTCCAGAACGAAGTTCATCGAGGTGAACGGAGACTGCCTGATGTTGGTAACGCGACTGCCAACTCCAGGATAAAAACTGAACACACCGCCGGCAGTACCGTTCTCGAATGAGGCCCTGTTAAGAAGAGGGCCATTTTTTGGGTTGTAGTCAGCGATACTAGTTACAAACGGGTTGGCGCCGGGTAGCACGCCGGGTAAGCAGCCCATTCCGAATTGGCTCGGAATGTTGCACTGGCTCGATTGGAAAAAGAACGGGATGCCCGACTGCGCCCGAAAGATGGCGTTCACTGCCCAACCGGAGAAAAGCTTATCGCTAACTCCTCCCGAACTCCCCATGAACCGGTGCCCTTTCCCCATCGGAAGGTCATACAGCGTCGTCAGGGACAATGTGTGGGGAACATCCTGGGCGTCCAGAGCCTTGTTGCGCTGCCGCTGGTACGGCGAAATGAGGCCAGCATAATTGTTGAGACCGACTGTGCCAAACTTTCCAAACTGCTGGTCGGCCCCGCTACTCAGGAATTTGCTCCAAGTGTACGACCCCAGGAACATGAGCCCGTGGGACATGCGCCTCTCGGCTTTCACCTGCAAGGAATTGAATGTGGAATATCCTGCATTCTCGTTGAGCGCAGTGAGATTACCGCAGAACTGCGGATACGGTACCAGCGCTTGGGCGACGGTTGGCTGGCACTGGCCATTAGTCAACTGCTCAACCCAGCCGGCGTACGGAATCGACACTCCATCCAGCGAGGTCTGCCCAGTCTTGAAGGTATCGTAAAGCGGATTGCCCATCGAGAGCAGGGATGGGTTCAACACGTTCGGCGAGGCAAGACCGGATATCAGGTGCGTCCCCTTGTTGCCCACATACGCTACGGTCATGTAGAACTCGTTGGTGAACTGGCGTTCGACGGTCAGGTTCCATTGCTGCGAGTTGGGGAGATGACCTTTGTTGAACTCCCGGTAAACGCCAGGTTGTTTCCCATTGTCGAACGACAGGTCGAAAAACGGCGGCGCCTGGTATTGCGCGCCCGTGAAACCCTTGCTGAACAGCGTCGCAGGCGTAATACCCCCGTTGCTAGGACTCAGAACGACGTTGGTGTTAAACCCGTCACGCCCGCCGCTTACGCCGGAGTTCCATCCCGGATAGCTCAAGGGTTGAAAGAACAAGCCATAGCCGCCGCGAACCACGGTCTTGGGGGTCAACGCATAAGCAAAGCCGAAGCGCGGTGCAAAGTTGTGCAAGTCGGTAGTTTCGGGATAGGGTTTGCCGAAACTGGCCGGATTGCCGCTACCGGCAATGTTGCCCGCAAAAACGAGCGAGCCCGGCCGGCCTGCCGCGCCCGGATTCGCCAGGTAAGGATTGATGAACGAAAAGTGATTGTATTTCTCGCGGCTAGGAGTGGAAATG
>DASXTB010000131.1:0-3182 GCA_036505615.1 Acidobacteriota bacterium | reverse complement strand
GCCAAGACGCAAGCCCAGATCGACCGAGGCAAGCGGATTATGGAGGTCTTTAAGCAACCTCAATATAGCCCCATCCCTGTTGAAGTTCAGGTGGCGGTGCTCTGGGCCGTCCAGAATGGGTATCTGGATGATGTGCCGATTGATCGTGTCAAAGAGTACCAAACCAAGCTGACTGAATTCCTGACAACGCGGAAGGCCGAAGTGCTGGAGAAAATCGCTCGAGAAAAGCAGATCAGCCCTTCCCTTGCGACTGAGCTAAAGGCCGCCGCCGCACAGTTCAAGGAAGGTTGGCGATGAGCCCTGCATCGCAACTTCCGTACAGGTGCACAGGTCGGCGGGCCAGACACGCTTGAGGAATCGTTGGAGGATTTTGGCAGTGCGATCGTCATGAGCAACCCACGCGAGATACACCGGCGGATTAGATCCATCAGCAGTACCGCGCAGATCACAAAGGCCATGCAAATGGTGGCTGCGTCCAAAATGCGCAAGGCGCAAGAAGCTGCCCTCGCAGGGCGCCCCTTTGTACGCTTGTTATACCTTATCCAGCGCGAAGCAACCACGCGGACGAGTAATTTCAGCCACCCTCTGCTTGAGGTGCGCGCCGTAAACAAGCGCGCCGTAATCTTGGTGGGCGCCGATAAAGGTTTATGCGGCGCGCTCAACAGCAACCTGTTCCGTCTAGCTGCCCAGTTTGACCCGGGGTCAACGCTTTTTATTACTGCCGGACGAAAGGCCGCGCAGTTTGTCGCCCGCACACGCCGGCATCTTGCTGCCGAATTTGCTTATGGAGACTCGCCAACTTTCCCAGAGGCCAGAGCGATCGCCGGTTTTGCCCGCGACCTTTTCCTGAAAGGTGAGGTGGACCAGGTTCAGGTTGTCGCCACTCGGTTTGTTAACACGCTCACACAGCATACCGTTTCTATTGAATTTCTTCCGGTGGGAGAGATTAAGGGAATGAGGATTCCCGGGACAGAACCGGAAGCGGAGCTTGTGACCGACACGACCGAAACCTTGTTCGAGCCCAGTCCGGAGTTCGTCCTCGGCTACCTTCTGGCGCATTATCTCAACATATACATCTATCAAGTATTGTTGAATGCCAAAGCTAGCGAGCAAAGCGCTCGAATGGTGTCGATGAAGAACGCCACCGATAACGCTGATGGTCTGATCAAAGATTTGACCCTGGAATACAACAAGCTGCGGCAGGGGAATATCACCAAGGAATTGCTGGAAATCGCTGGTGGTAAAGTGAATTGATCGAGTGTCACCTCGGAGAAGCTGTTTGAAACTAGGTAGGCCATGAGCAAAGGAAAAATTGTAAAAATCTCGGGACCGGTCGTTGACGTGGAGTTCCCGGAATCGCTGCCTGCGATTTATAACGCGCTGACCGTCGAATATAACGTCGTGAACCAGCCCATCAAGCTGACACTCGAGGTGCAGCAGCACCTCGGTGACAAGTGGGTCCGCGCCATTTCCATGTCGGGTACGGAGGGTCTGAAAAGAGGCTTCGAGGTCGTCGACAGCGGCGGGCCGATCTCCATGCCGGTAGGCGAAGCTGTGATGGGCCGGGTATTCGATGTGACGGGCACCCCTGTAGATGAGCGCGGACCGGTTCACGCGGAAAAGTACTACCCGATCCACCGTCAGCCTCCACCCCTGGTAGACCAATCAAGCTCGCCTCAGGTTCTCCCAACGGGCATCAAGGTCATTGACTTGATATGCCCTTTTCTGAAAGGAGGCAAAGTCGGGGCTTTCGGCGGCGCGGGTGTCGGAAAGACAGTCGTCATCATGGAACTGATCAACAACGTAGCTAAGCTCCATGGCGGTGTATCGGTCTTCGCTGGTGTCGGAGAGCGTACACGTGAGGGGAACGATCTCTATCATGAAATGTCCGAAGCGGGCGTCATCAAACAAGAAAACCTCAGTGAATCGAAAATTGCACTTGTGTACGGGCAGATGAACGAACCGCCGGGAGCCCGTCTGCGAGTGGCCTTGTCTGGTCTCGCCATTACGGAATATTTCCGCGATGAGAAAAATCAGGATGTGCTGCTCTTCATCGACAACATCTTTCGGTTTTCTCAAGCGGGCTCCGAGGTGTCGGCGCTGCTTGGCCGGACGGCCAGCGCCGTTGGATATCAGCCGACGCTCGCCGCCGAGATGGGGAGTCTTCAAGAGCGGATCACGTCCACAAAGAAGGGATCGATTACTTCCTTCCAGGCCGTCTACGTCCCTGCCGATGACTTGACAGACCCCGCGCCTGCTACGACGTTCGCTCATTTGGACGCTACGATAGTATTGGAACGAGCGATCGCCGAACTGGGCATCTACCCCGCGGTCGATCCCCTTGCCTCGACATCACGCGCCTTGGCACCCGAAATTGTGGGTACCGAGCATTACGAAGTGGCGCGCGGAGTGCAGAAGGTACTTCAGCGGTACAAAGACTTGCAGGACATCATTGCGATTCTGGGTATGGATGAGCTTTCACCTGAGGACAGATTAACCGTATTCAGAGCGCGCAAGATTCAGCGCTTCCTCAGCCAGCCGTTCAGCGTGGCCCAAGTGTTTACCGGACGCGAAGGCAAACAGGTTCCCGTGGCAGATACGGTTCGCGGATTCAAGGAAATCCTGGAAGGCAAACATGATGAGGTGCCTGAGGGCAACTTCTATATGAAAGGCTCAATTGAGGAAATCAAGGAAGAAAAGGAAGATTGAGGGTTGAGGTCCAAAGAGCCCTCATGTAATCGGTATGGCCAACATATTAAGACTCGAGATCGTGACGCCAGATGCTACCGTTTACTCCGAACCCGTGGAATCCGTCATTCTGCAGGGAGTAGAGGGACAGTTGACGATTCTGCCGCAACACACTCGGCTGATCACGCAATTGGTGCCAGGCGAAATGATTGTTCGCAAAGGGGGACAGGATGAATACCTGGCAGTGGGAGAGGGGCTCCTATCGGTCACACACGATCACGTTGCCATCGTGACGGACATGGCGATTGCTGCCGCGAACATCGACGAAGCGAGGGCGGAGGAAGCACGCCAGCGTGCAGCCGCTCGCTTGCGCGAGAAGCTCTCTTCAGAGGAGGTTGCTTCGGTCAACGCCTCCTTGGCTCGTTCATTGGCGCAATTGCATGTCAAGCGACGCCGCCACAAGTAAATTAAAGCGTATGTCAAATACGGGTCGT
>DASXTB010000130.1:0-9035 GCA_036505615.1 Acidobacteriota bacterium | reverse complement strand
TTGGCGCAATCAAAACGCACCGTTCTACTGGTTTCCAAGCCGGTCATCGGGGCTTCCGGCCCGACAGGAGTCATTCAGGCGCTCATCGACATCGAACCGCTGCGGGCAACGATCCGGGACAATGTAGGGAACAACGAGGTCCTGCTGCTGGATTCGAAGAACTCCATCTTTTTTCGATCCGAACCGAACCGGCCCGTACAGCTGGAAATTTACCACCAGATCGTAAAGCAACTCGAAAGCGACACTGTTCAGGCGACGTTCAACAAGTTGGTCAGCAATCCAAACACGGGAGAGCAGTTGGTGGCCACTGTTGTTCCGGTCAAGAATCTTCGATGGCACGTGATTGTCGAAGCCAGCGAGCAGGATATTTTTGGTCCGGTGCGCGCTGTGCTGAACCAGACGATTTTCTGGATTGCATTCTTTGTAATTTTTGCGGCTTTGTTGAGCGGGCTTTTCGCCCGACGGATCAGCGAGCCGATTAACCAGCTGGCGCAAACAACGCGTTCCATCTCGCGCGGGAATTTTTCGGAGCGAGTGAACGTTCAGGCCAACAATGAAATTGGCGAATTTGCCGAAAATTTCAATGCGATGGCCGAAAAAATCGAAGATTACGTAACCAAACTGCAACAGGCGGTCCAGGAGAACAGGCAGCTGTTCTTGGAAAGCATCCAGACGCTGGCGGCGGCCATCGATGAAAAAGATCCCTACACTAAGGGTCACTCTGAACGGGTGACCTACTATGCGTTGATCCTGGGAAGAATTCTTGGCCTGGACGAGGATTCGCTGGAAAAGCTTCGCCTGGCCGGCCTTTTGCATGACATCGGAAAGATCGGCATCGACGACCGGATTCTGAAAAAACCGGACGTTCTTACGCCCGAGGAATTCGAGGCCATGAAGCAACACCCCGAGAAGGGCGCTTACATTGTGGGGAAGATCGCCCAGCTGCGGGATGTGGTCCCCGGCGTCCGCCACCACCACGAGCAGATCGATGGCAACGGATATCCATTGAAGCTTGCGGGCGATCAGATTCCATTTATGGCGCGGATTATTAGCGTGGCCGATACCTTTGATGCAATGACAACGCTCCGTCCCTACCAGAAACCCATGAGCACGGAATTTGTTCTTCAACGCATACGATCCATGACCGGTATTAAATTCGATCCCATGGTTGTCGCCGCGCTGGAGCAAGCGGTAGCCGAAGGGAAGATCAAACGCTTTAAGGGACAAGTGGCCAAAGAAACCGATGCTGTTAGCAGTTGACATCGGCAACACCAACAGCGTGCTGGGCGTGTTCCAGCAAGAGCGCCTGGTTTCGCATTGGCGCCTAACCACTCAGCGCGATCGCACTGCGGACGAATACGGAATTCTGTGCCGGAACCTCTTTTCTCTCTGGAACCTTGACCGTAGCGGGATTGAGGGAGTCGTGGTCGCTTCCGTGGTGCCGCCCGTCAATCCGCGCATTCGCGAAATGACAGAAGAATATTTCGGGCTGGTACCTTTTTTTGTGGATCCTGCGGAACAGACGCTGATTCCCATCCGCTACCATCCAGTCACCGATGTTGGAGCAGACCGCATCGTCAACGCCGTAGCGGCCGTCGAGCGATACGGCAAGCCCGCAATTATCATCGATCTGGGGACGGCCACCACCTTCGATGTTGTTTCTTCCGCCGGAGAATATCTTGGTGGTGTGATTGCTCCGGGCCTGGCAATTTCCGCCGAAGCTCTGTTCATGCGCGCCGCCCGCCTGCCGCGCGTGGAGATTAAACGTCCACAAAAAATCATTGGTTCTTCCACGGTCGAGAGCCTGCAATCAGGACTATTCCACGGCTATGTTTCCCTGATCAATGGAGTTCTTGATCTGATTCGTGCTGAGGTTCCGGGCGCAAAAATGATCGCGACCGGCGGCTTGGCCGACAGTCTGATTTCCGAGCTCCCGGCGGTACAGCACGTGGATCCGGATCTGACTCTGCAGGGCCTTCGAATTTTTTACGAGCGGATGTTTAAGAAAGTCACGGGTCAACGGGTCGCAGGTCAGCAGGTCACAGATCAGAAGGCGTCAGTTCGACGGGTCACAGGTCAGCAGGTCACAGGTGCGCAAGTCCGAGGTCAACAAGTCCCTGGTCAGAAAGTCAGAGATCCTAAGAGCTCAAAAAACTCCTGACCTTCGACGTACTAACCTGCGACCTTGACGGTCTCGCCCCGCGTATTCGATGGACCACCGCTACTACAATTACTTCACTGAAATTGAGGAATATTTCGTTAAACGACGCGGCAAGCACATGTTGGTCTCGCCCCTGGATTGGAGTTTGATCGAGAGCTGGAAGCAGTCAGGGATTCCGCTGCACGTTGTTTTCAGGGGAATCGATCGTGCATTTGCCAAACACCGGGCCCGGGGGACTCAACAGCGCGTCAATTCAGTTTTTTATTGTCAGCCTTCGGTGATGGAGTGTTTTGAAGAATACCGGCTGGCAAGAGTGGGCGAACCAAGAGAGGATGGCGGCGAAGTCAAGCACGGCCACATTGATGGTGATTCTCGCGCGAAGCTGCTCGAAGCGCTAAGTGACCTGCAGCGCCAATTGGACGCCACTGCCAAGACGCTTTCTGATTCCGAATCCGTTGCGAGAGCACGCAGAATGATGGCAGAACTGCTGCAAGAGATCGAAGCGGGCAAAGGTCCGCCGATAGCGGATATTGAAGACACCCTCCAGACGTGCGACTCGATACTGTTGGATGCGGCGCAGCAGGCTCTGGATGAGTCAAAATTGAAGCAATTCCAGAAGGAGGCAAAACAGGAACTCAAGATTTACAAAAAGAAAGTCGCGCCTGGAATGTACTCGCGCATTGAGCAAAATTTTATCAAACGAAAAATCCGCCAGCAATTCAACCTTCCAGAATTTACGCTGTTCTTTCTGAGCTAGTGTCGCGCCTCTTCAGCATCGGCCAGCCGTTGGCTCTCCAATTCGTCCAAGGAACCCTAGGTTGTTCCTTGGGAGGGTCTAGGAGGCGTGATAAAGGCGCAGGCCGCTCTCAGCGGCCTCTCTGGTTTGGACATTTTGGAGAGACGGCCGGTGGGCCGTCTCCCGCGCAATCTTTCATCGTGCAGGAGACGGCCCCTCAGGACGTCTCTCCAATAGCGCCGCTTTGCGGCGCCCAGGCCGCTTTCAGCGGCCTTTCCCGAAGGGTTTCAGCCCCGGCCTTGCAGGCCGGGGGCCGGCAATCCAGAATTACACAAGGCCGGTTCACCGGCCTTCCAATCAACCGGCTTTAGCCAGCCAAATATTCCTTCGTAAATTTATCGGATGGAACGAACATTGGGCCGTCAACGCCGGCGGGGATAAAGAAAAAAGGCCGTTGAAACGGCCTGCACGATGATTACGCCCGCCATTAGTCCGGCCTCGGAAGGCCGGTTCTGGAACCCTTCGGGAAAGGCCGCTGAAAGCGCCCTTTCGTTCGGCTGGCCCGGCTCAAGTCCAAACTCCAGGGCCTGCTGAAAGCGGGCTAGGCTCCGTCGAAGTTCGCAAAACAGGCAGGATTGGACCTCAACAACCAAGTTTTTGTGACCTCATGACCCCTCCGGCGCAAAAAAGCTTAGCTTTTTTCTATTACTGACTCGCAAAATCCTGTCCAAACCCGTTTTGTAGGTCATGGGCGACAGCGGCCATTTTCTTGCAAGGAGCAGTATTTCCTCCCCAATGGAGCCAAACTCATGGTTCCGGTTCTCATTTTCACGCCAGCCGCCATTATTGATGACCGCATTCTTCTTTGCTTCGGGAATTGCCGTGGAACAGTTGTGGACTCAGAATTGGTTATTTCTACATTTTGCGCTATTGCTGGCTGCTTTGAGTCTTCTCTGCCGGCAAGGATTTCTTGCCGGCTTGCTTGTATTTCTTTCAGCCGGATGGGCTTGGGCGCACATCGAAGAGAGCGCTTTCGAGCGGGCACAGCAGTCTCTGCCCGGGGAAAAGATAGTGGAAGTTTCGGGTCGCGTCGCTTCGCTTCCCGCCTGGGAACCGGACCGTGTGACCTTAACTGTGCAGGTGGAAAAGGTAACAGAGGGCGAAGATCCTCGACCGGTTTCGGCGGCCGTAGAACTACAGATTTACTCGTCGGTACTGCAGCCAAGGGAATTCTTTTGCTTGCCGCCGCAACTGGCCGCTACAAACCAGCGTGGGACAGCAATGGCGCGTGCGCCGGCTGTTGCGGCGAATTTGGCTCCGCAGCGGGCGGCGCCTTCACCTTTGGCTCTCAAACCGGCCCTTCCCATGCCAGGAGATCCGGTTCGCTTTTTGGGTGAGTTGCGCTTCCCCGACTCTTTTCGGAATCCGGGTCGGCTCCCCATGGATCGCCGGCTTCGAGAGCAAAGAATCCATCGAGTGGTGGTGCTGAAATCCCCTTGGCTCTTGAGTTACCAGCCGCAGAATCGCCTGTGGAACCGATGGCTGCTGGCGGTTCGCGATCGAAATCGCCTTGGGGCCTATTGGCCTGGGGTTCACCGGGTGCCGGCATTCTTGAACGCCCTGGTTTGGGGAGATCGCTCCTCTTTGCCTTCCTCCTTTATCAACAGCTCGCAGTCGGTCGGTGTGTATCACCTCTTGGTAGTCTCCGGCATGCACTTTGCTTTGATTCTGGGGGCAATTTCATTTGTTGGGAGGCGCCTTCATATTCCGTTACCTGTCCGGGCAGCTCTGCTGGGGAGCGCCGGGGCAGTGCTTTTGATCCGGACGCCTTTTGGTCCCTCCGTTTACCGTGCCGCGCTGGTTGCATGCGGCCTGATGGCTCTCGAATGCCTTTGGCGAAAGGGGAGTGGCCTAAATCTTTTGGGGGGCGCCGCGCTCTCGCTCCTCTGCTATCAGCCCATGCTTCTCTTCAATGCCGGTTTTCAATTCTCTTTTGTGAGCTGCCTGGTGCTGGCTCGAGTAGTCCCTCCGTTGAGAGAGGCCTTGATCCACCCCCAGCTGGCGGGATGGCAAGGCTGCTGGCGAGCCTTGCCGGACCTGTCGCTGAAGCCTTCGAGCCACGACGCGCGCTCTATCCGATTCCGGCTGGAATGTCTGATGGAAAACCGCCGCTGGCTGCAGCCGATCTATTTCCTCTTGCTTCCCCTGTTTAAAACCGTGTCGTTGCTGTCTCGCTGGATGCTGATTGCTTTTCTGATCCAAAACGAAACATTTCTCTTGTCCACATTTCATGCCAACCAGGGGCCTGGTCCGGCATTGCTGGCGAACCTGGTGATGGTTCCTTTGACGTCATTGCTCCTTTTTCCAGGATTCCTGCTGAGTTTGCTGCCGTTTAGCTTTCAGTCGATGGCGTGGATGACCGAAAAGCTGGTCGACCTCTGTTACGGCAGCGTCGAATTTTTTGATCGCTGGACTCTTCCCGACCATCCGCAGGCTGGCCCCATTCTGCTGAGTCTGCTGGCGCTGATGTTGGTTGTTCAAGCGCTGTCGCGCAACCCCACGATGCAGAAGGTTCTGGTCCTGGCAATTCTAGCCCTCAACCTGGGGTGGCTCTGGTGTCCGCAGCTAGGAAGGAAACCGCAGCCGGGAGCCTATTTCTTCGATGTAGGTCAAGGAGACTGCGCCGCACTGGTTGATCGCCTGGGCCGAACGGTGATGTTTGATGCCGGGACCTTTGCTTCCAAACGCGAAGATGGCGAAGAAGCTTCTGTCGAAAACATGTTTCTCGCTCGAAGCGTAATCAGCCGTGCCCTGTGGCATATTGGGGTAAGGCAAATCGATGCCATTTTTATTTCCCACCTCCATACCGACCACATTTCCGCCGTCGGCCGGCTGGCCAGAAACTTCCGGGCTGCGGAGGTGTTCCTGTCGCCGTCGGTCGGCTCAGACGACGTTTTTCGGCCCTTCATTCAAACGATTCCGCTGCGGACGCAGATCCATTTCGTTGGGGCGGGGGATCGGACCAATGTTAAGGATTTCCAAATTGACGTGATTCACCCGCCAGTGCGCACGTCTGCTTCGTACGGCAATATGAATGAGAACTCAATGGTTGTTCGCGTGCTCGCGCCTGGCCGCGTCCTTTTGTTCACGGGGGACATGAGCAGCCGCCAGGAAGCCGCGTTAAGCGGCAAGGTGGGGCATGTGGACATTCTCAAAGTGGCGCATCACGGAAGCGCGTGGTCCACTTCTCAAAAGTGGCTGGATGAGCTGAGTCCGGCGCTGGCGGTGATTTCGGTAGGAAAGAGAAACCTCTTCGACCATCCGCACCCGGTCACCATTGAGCGGTTGGAGAACGCAGGGATCAAAATCCGGCGTACCGATCGCGAAGGGTGCATTTACCTCCGTTAGGAAGATTTCGCCGCTGTTCCAGCACAGCGGCAGCCAGCACACTTTGAATGTATCCCCGCACCCTCATCGAGCTGAATTATGGAGACTCTATAGCAGCCTTGGCTAATGTAGTTATGCTATCATATGTCATATATGAAGCGCACCACTATATTTATTGACGAACAGATCGAGCGTGAACTGCATGCGATAGCAGTTCGCAAGGCGCGACCTGTGGCGGCCGTAGTTAGAGAGGCATTGGGCCAGTATCTGGCGGAAGAAAAGCGAAAGAAGGGATTCGCGATTGGCTTCGTGGCGGTAGGACGAAGCGGCCGCGGTGATACTGCTGAAATCCATGAAGAATTGCTCTGGTCCAATCTCGACCCGCACCCAGGCGGGCACCAGGGGGGGCACGATGCCCTGGCAAAGCGGCGGCCCACTCGACCAACCATGCGGAAGAATCAGCGAGCGGTTCAGACAGCGAAGCGACATCGGTAATGGCCTTGCTTCTGGATACCGGAGTAATTTATGCGTTGGCCGACATGGATGATTCTTGGCACCGGCGGGTGCGAGACTATGTGCGGCGTCGGCCAGATGTGCTGATCGTGCCCATTACCGTTGTTCCGGAGGCGGCATACCTGTTGAGGGCGCGGCTCGGCCCGGATGCTGAATGCAAATTCGTAGAGTCTCTGTCGAAGGGTGAAGTAAGTCTTGAAATTGTTTCCATAAGAGATCTGGAACGGTCTTTAGAGCTGATGGGTAAATATCCGGCGATTGGTCTTGTGGATGCCTCAATTATTGCCATCGCTGAGCGGCTCCGGCTGACGGTGATCGCAACTACGGACCGGAGGCATTTTTCTCAAGTCCGGCCCAAGCATGTGTCGGCCTTCCGACTGGTGCCTTGAGTCCGTTGGAAAATCGACCCCCGGCCGGCCCCACGGCATTGTGCAGCCACAGAGCCGCGGCCGGAAGGGCGCGGCGCGCCAGCATAGCCGGCTTCGGCGATCCCGCGGTGCTCAAGCGGGCTGGATATTTTCCCTTATCGCGTTGTGCGGATAACTTAGATTGCCGCGCCACGCCCTTCCGGTCGCGGCTCTATGGCTGCATGCATTGCCGAGTGGCCAGCCGGGATTCATCGGGATTGTTGGGTATGCTTATTCGTAACGAAGTGCTTCGATCGGCGAGATGCGCGCCGCTTGGCGGGCCGGATAAATGCCGAACACCAGGCCAACCGAGGCGGAGACACCGACTCCCAGTAGCACCGATAGTGGCGTGATAATGGTCGGCCATCCCGAAAAATTGGATACCAGGCGAGAGATTCCGTAACCGAGCGCGATTCCCAGCAACGCCCCGCTGAGGCTGATGGCGATTGCTTCCAGCACAAACTGCCGGCCGATGTCACGCCGCCGCGCCCCCAATGCCCGCCGCAGGCCGATCTCATTGGTTCGCTCCAATACGGAGGCCAGCATTATGTTCATGATTCCAATTCCTCCGACCAGCAGCGAGATGGAAGCAATGGTTCCCATCACGATGTTGAAAATACGCTGCGTCTGCCGATTCTGCTGAAGCAGCTTTTCAGGCACTACCAGCGAAAAATCATCCACCTGCCGGTGCAGGCTGCCCATCATTCCCGAGATCAGGGCCGCCTGCCTCCGCACGTCTTCGTTTTCAGGGATCTCGATGATGATCTGGTCCAATTCGTTATCTACCGGGTCGCGCTCAAACTTGGTGAGGAGAGTCTGAAGAGGGATGTAGATGTCGTCGTTCGGGTTTTCAATTTTCACTCCTTCGAATTCTTCTTTTTCGATGGTATGGTCCCCCAGCACTCCGATCACCGTGAACCACTCCTGATTGATTTTTACCGGCTGTCCCAGGGCTTCGTTTAATCCGAAAAGCTTTCGGCATGCCGTGGTTCCCAGTACGCAGACCTGATGCGAAGTGGCCTCGTCGACTGGCAAGAAGAATGCGCCCTCGAGCAACTGAAGATTGATCGCCTGCGGGTAAAGTCCACCCACGCCGAGCACCCTCGAGTCCGCCTTCCCCGAGAAAGAAAAGACCTGATAGGTTTTCAAGAGTTTTCTTCCCACAACCAGCGTGGCTTCCGGCAGAGCCTTGCGCAGCGCCTCCACGTCCCGGCGAGACAGACCCGGCGAATCCTGTCGCAGGATTTGCAGTTCGTTAGGCTCGAATTGCTTGGCCTGCACAAGAATATTGCGCAGACCCATCTGCTGGATGACTGAGAGAGCCTCCTTTTCCGCGCCCGCGCCGATAGACAGCATCGAGAGGACTGCCGCCACGCCGAAGATCATCCCCAGCATCGTTAAAGCGGTGCGAAGCTTGTGCCGGGTGAGGTTGAGTGAAGCGACCCTGATCGATTCCAGAAAAAGCATGGTAGTTGCCGGTTGCCAGTTTCTAGTGCTTAGTACTCAATGCTCACCGGATATTAACAGGGTCACTCAACGCGGAGACACAGAGAACGCAAAGATTTTGTTTGCTTTAGACGCCGAAGGCGTCGAAGAGTATAGCCGGGGGCAGAGCGCGTTTTTTGCGCGACGCCCCCAGTCGACTTCCCCCAATATCGACCTCCGCACCCTGTGTAAGGGTGCAACAAAATTTCCCGATGATTGACCCGAGCCGGTCTTCCCCAAAAAAAATACATCCGCGATTCGTGTCGCACCCTTTCAG
The DNA here is from genome assembly GCA_036505615.1 of Acidobacteriota bacterium. GTDB lineage: Bacteria > Acidobacteriota > UBA6911 > JACQSX01 > JACQSX01 > DASXTB01. The sequence continues at coordinate 69 of DASXTB010000130.1, read as the reverse complement.
GGTGCATACCCTTGGTGGGTGTCGCAGACCGGGGGCGCCGCGCAAAAAGCGCGCTCTGCCCCCGGCTAT
>DASXTB010000129.1:0-19339 GCA_036505615.1 Acidobacteriota bacterium | reverse complement strand
GTAGCCGGGGGTGCCCGGGCGCAGCGCCGGGCACCCCCGGTCAGCGCTTCCCCACACGGAATCGGAGGCATTCCTAACTGCCGAACCTGATGGGACCGCTTGCCCGGTCCGGCCGATATGCGGGACGGTTGGCCGGGGGTGCCTGGCGCTTCGCGCCACGGCACCCCCGGCTACTGTTATTGGTCCGCTTCGCGGCGCTTGGTCCGCTTCGCGGACTCTCGGGTTTGCAGCGCACTGCAGCATGAGAAAATGTATAAACTCTAGAAGCCGCTGAAAGCGGTCTGGAGACGGGGCTCAGGTCGTGTCTCCGCCCACAGAATGTAAACTCCAATGCGGGCCTCCGGCTACGAGCTCAGCGCGCCTCCGGCGCGCCCTGGAGTTTGGACATTTTGGAGAGACGGCCTGGGGGCCGTCTCCCGCACAATCTTTCATCGTGCAGAAGCGCCGCTTCGCGGCGCCAGCTGTCCCGGAGGGACAGCCCAGCGCGCCGCCGGTGCGCCCTCGGCTTTGCGCACTTTGGAGAGACGGCCTGAGGGCCGTCTCTTTCTCACGGCTGCAGTGCGCTTCAAACCAGCGCCTCGTCCGCGAAGCGGACCAATAGCAGTAGCCGGGGGTGCCCAGGCGCGAAGCGCCAGGCACCCCCGGTCACCGATCCCCAATGTCGCCCGGACCGCGCAAGCGGTCCCATTAGCTTCGGCAGTCATCGATGCCTCAATCCCAAAGATAACGTTCGTCATACTGCACGCGGTGTTTATTGAGTAGCTGCAGCAGCTCCTCCTGAAAGCACATCCTCTTGTGATGCTGTTTCTGGCGAGCGATGTAGCGGCGCACCGGCTCTAGATGGGACTCACTGACCGAGAAAGCTGCATAGCCGTCCTGCCACTGGAAATCGGGCAACCCTCTTCGTCTCGTTTTGATCCATGTTAAAGTTTGTGCCATTGAGCAAGCCTCCTTCTCAACTACACAACCGGGCTGCCGAGGAATTGGCGAAGGAAAAATGAAAAGATGAAGGAAAAAATGGGACCGCTTGCGCGGTCCGATTCCGTATGGCGAATAGTTGACCGGGGGTGGCTGGCGCTTCGCGCCTCAGGCACCCCCGGCTACTGTTATTGGTCCGCTTCGCGGACCGCGGCCTGCTTTAGCCCGGCTTATTCACAAACATTCAACACAAAGGCACAGAGCACGCTAAGAGGGCACAGAGAATGCGGCTGAAACTTGAAGTATGAAGACCGAAACAGGCAAGGACAGGATGCAGCGTGACGAGTCTTCATACTTCAAGTTTCAGCCCGGTCCTCTGTGCAATTCTCCGTGTCCTTTGTGCCTTCGTGTTGAGTGTTTGTGAATAATCCGCAGAGCGCGGTCCTGGAGTTTGGACATTTCGGGGAAGGAGTAAACGGGCCTGGCTGGCCGCCACGATTTAAAATAACGTCATGAAATTCTGCCCTGATACGTTCGCGCCGCTGACAGTCACGGTCCGAGTAGGCGGGTTAAAGATGGAATAAATTGGGTGCGACGGCGCTATTGTGTAAGTGCCGTTCGGGACCATCACCTGATAATTCCCACTGGCGTCAGTCATAGCGTTGTAGGTGCCTGTTCCTGGCGGACAAGGAACTGCGCTGCCGGGACAAACATCAATCAATACGCCAGCAACCGGAGCGCCACCTGGAGTCGTAACAGTTCCTGAAATTGCGAAGGTCGAGGATGGCGGTGGCGGCGCAACAAAACTACCAACGAACGGAGCCGCAGTCACATTCTGGTCCACGATCGTTATGGTTTGACTATTCGGCGTGAACACATAATTTGTCTTGCTTGGCCGAAGCTGGTAGGTTCCGGGCGAAAGACCGGAGATGGTGTAATTCCCTTTTGCATCAGTGGTCGCGGATGCAGGTCCCGCGGTCACGGTGACTCCGGATATGGCATTTCCGCTGCTATCCTTCACGGCCCCGGAAATGGAATACGTCTTGGCACTGGCAGTGAAATCCAGGGCGGTAATATTTAAGCCGGTTATCACCTCATCCTTGGCGACCGGTGGACTCACCGTGAATGTTCGACTGGGCGGATCAAAGTCGTATATCTTCGATTCAGGTCTTACTTCATAGCTCCCCGGCCCCAGGTTCAGGAACTGATAAAATCCGCCTTCATCGGTCGTCGTGACGTCGCCGTTGCTCAACCGAACCGTTATGTCGCGCAACCCCACCAGGAAAAGCCGGTGGCGCACCTGACCCGAGGCCACTACACGCTTGCCTGCTTGTTCTCTTGTTTCAGGAATCTTCACGTCCTTATAGATTTCCAGCAGAGGGATAACAACCAGCTTTGCCTGCTGGTTGATATTTTCCCCATAAACAAGGCCAGTATTTTTTGCAGGCGGAGCGCTGGTCTGATCGCTGAAATCGAGCTCGCCCTGTTGGATTTTGCCGGGAGGCGGAAGATAGGGGTTTCCTTCCCGAAGCCACGCCATATCAGTGACTCCCTGTGTCACGAGCCAGGAATTTGTGCTTCCGCGGGTGGGATCAATCTGTAGAATGCGCGCGGGACTTTTACCGTCACCTTAAGAGGGACCGGCTGGCTCGCCACAGCCGTTCGAGTTGCAGGCGAACTCCTCCCATAAACCATAAACGAAGAAAGCGCCGGCGTGTTTGTCTCAATACGCAGCCAACCTTCCTGCCGACTCGCCGTAGAGAATCCAAACAGGCTTGCGACGGAAGCTTTTATGGACGCCCGAGGTGGGAGAGCACGCGTCACAGGATTGGCGTTCACTTGCGGCACAAAGTACAGAGCACCATCCGGCCGAAAGGCAGTAATCGTGGCCACGACCTGCTGGTCGGTCTGATTTATCAAGTTGATCTCAGAGGTGAATCCGTCGGCCGCGACAAAATCCGGTACGAAGGCTGTGGCCAGCCGATTCTGTTGAGAAAGTCCTGGGAGCGCAACCAAGGTTTGGTCCTGCTGGTTCAGCACCGTCTCAATCGAAACAATTGCAGTGTCGGAAACAATCCGCCAGTATGAAGTGGCCGTGGCGCCCTGCACCGTCGCGGCATCAATTACGGATTGCTGCCCGGGAGAGAGCATTACATTTTGTGAGGTAAGCAGTTGCCCACTGGATGCTAGCGCATCAATTCTCACTACTGCATTGCTGTTCGAGGATGGATTGAGCAACCAGGCTGTGGTTTGGAATCCGGAATCGACCTGAATCAGCGGGAGAACCTGGTCTTTGGAGGATTCGGGAGCGCCAAAGCCATCCATCACCGTGGCTGCGTTGTCGCCAAAGAGAACGAATCCGGACACAAAGTCTTTGTCGGATTGCACTCGCAACCAGTAATTCCCTGCGCTCACTGAAAACAAATCCGTGATCAAGAAGGCAGACTGCCGCCCCGGGGGGAAGCGAGATGACCCGCGGGTTTGGTCCGGACGCAACTGCCGGTTGCCCATTTGAGCTAAACAAAGTGAGCGTCAGCTGAGCCGCCTCAGGCCCGGTGTTGGAGAGCGCCATGCTTGTGAAACCTGAGGGGCTGATACTGATTCTGGGAAAGATCAGATCCTTTGCCGAAAGTTCCAAGAGGTTGAGCGCAACAACAATAAGAGCGCAGTGCAGAAGAGGAGACATGAATCCTCGCACGAATCACCTCAAAAGAAGGGAGACATGCAAGCCTACCACCACGCCAGAAAAGGGCCAAATCCAAACCTGGAACAAGTCTGTACGGGCGGCCCTGCGTGGCTGCCCCTGCGAGATCTTAGAATCGTGATTCCTTCCCGCCCACGCCGGTCTGTAGGGGCGGTTCGTGAACCGCCCGTCGGAGCGTGCCGATTTCGTTGTAAGACGGGCGGCTCGCGAGCCGCCCCTACAGATGGCAACGAATTTGGGCAACACGCCCGTGAGCCCTCGGTCAGGCATCGCCAGACAGGTGAAGCCGCGTGGCGGCGACAGAGTTCGATGCGCGAGATGACATGACTGCGATTGATTGTGTGTTGGCACAGCGTGAGAAAATGTAGAAACTCCAGAGGCCGCTGGAAGCGGCCTAAAATTTGTGAATAATTCTGAACACCAGTGAAAAAGATTAAGCGACCAATCCCTCTCTCCAAGTCCTCTATTCTAAAGCCGCGTCATCTCGATAAGCCGTTCGATGCGCGCCGCCGCGCTCCCTTTCTCGTGGCACTCGCTCTGCTTGCGGTGATTCCTTACCTCAACGCCCTTACCGACAACTTCGTCTACGACGATTTCCCTATCATCGTCGACAATCCTCTCATCCGTGATTTGGCCAACGTGGGAAAGATTCTGACCACCGATTACTGGGGCGTCAAAGAGATACCAGAAGGGCTGGGAGTGTACCGTCCGCTGGCGCTTCTCAGTTACGCCCTCGACTATGCGTTCTGGGACCTGAAGCCTTTCGGATACCACTTTATAAATGTGGCGCTTCACACCATTAATACGCTCTTGTTTTTTGGCGTTGCGTTTCGGTTGACCGGATCGCTCTGGGCCGCCTTCGCCGCCGGATCGATCTTCGCCGTTCATCCGATCCACACAGAGGCGGTGACCAGTGTTGTCGGGCGAGCCGAGCTTCTTGCGTCCTTGTTTTTCCTGCTGGCATTTTCAGTTGCTGCATTCAGGACGACTCCGCGCGCATCATCCGCCGGCGCGCAAGTAAATCCTTCCTGGGCTCTGAATGCCGCTGTAGGGCTGCTCTACTTCTTGGGATTGCTGTCTAAAGAGAGCGCTATTACACTTCCGGCAGTGCTTCTGGTTTACGATTTGAAACTAAGAAAAGAAACGGGCCTCATCTCTAAGACGTCGCGACCCGCAATTCCACCGATTGTAGGACGGTACTGGGCGCTTGCTGTCGCGCTGCTTGTCTATTTGTCAATACGGGCCTCCATTGTCACCGCCGCCCGCCATATTTGGATCGGCTTTGCGGCGATTAGCAACTACGAGAGAGTGCTTACCGCCAGCCGGGTCCTAATGGAATACCTCGCTCTGCTCATCTTTCCGCGCGTATTGAGCGCCGATTATTGGAAGCCCGAAGTTCCAATTGCGCATTCCATGACAGAGCCCCAGGTCCTTCTGTCAATGTCAGTTTGGGTGGTAGCCGTGGTTTACGCGGTCTCCCTTTGGCGTAAATTCCCACTGCTGGTCTTTTCGATGGCGTGGTTCTTTGTCACTGTTCTTCCGATGAGCAATCTGCTTTTTACCATCGGAGTAGGAAAGGCGGAGCGTATTCTTTATCTTCCTTCCATGGGATTCTGCCTGCTGGCAGCTGCGATCTATGTTTTGGCGGAACCCATTTTGCGCCGCAAGTGGCTGGCGCTCATTCCTCTCTTGCCGATCCTGATTCTTTTCGGCACTCGCACTTACGTCAGAAACAGCGATTGGAAAGACAACCTGACGTTGGCGCTCGCCACGTTGAAGGTGGCGCCGACTTCCCTGCCGGCCACCCAAATCGCGGCTGCCGAGTATCGAAAGCGGCACGAAACAGCCGAGGCCCTCCCTCTGCTGGAAGAGGTAGTTCGGCAGCGACCGGACGGATACACGGAGCGTTACAATCTGGCTAACGCTTACCTTGACCTCAAGCAATACGATGAGGCGATCGCTTCCTATCGGGAAGCAATTCGCTTGAAACCGGATTACCTGGATGCGATGAACAACATGGGTCGGGCTCAGAATGAGGCCGGCAAAACAACGGATGCGATCAAGACCTATACCACCATTCTATCCTTGGACCGGAATTATCTGCCGGTGTACCTGAACCTGGCATCGGTTTATTTAAAGAGCGGGGACTTTCCGCAGGCGGCGCGAGTCTGTCGCGAGGGGCTGGCTATTTTCCCTAACAGTGGCGGCCTTCACATGAATCTGGCGATCGCATTAAATGGAATGGGACAGGCCCAGCAGAGTGCTCAGGAATATCAAAGAGCGATTACTTTGGATCCGTCACTGAAGAGATAGCTTTCCGAGCCGCAGGAATTTAGCCGCAAATGAACGCGAATGAACGCCAATGTTTTTCAAATTGGAAAGCAGTGTTAAGAAACCAGCTCTCCGCAAACACGTTCGCGTTCATTCACGTCCATTTGCGGCCAAAATCACGGTGATGTGAGGTTTACTCCGGCGACATCGGCGCTCGAGACTGTAATGTTGCGGGAAGCCGGGGTGGTGGGAACAGAGGCGCTTACATTGTAGCTACCGTTAGGTACGCCGGGGACCAGGAAGAGCCCTGCAGCGTTGGTTGTGGCGGTGAATGCCGGCGTGCCGCAGGGCGAGGCGCCTGCGCAAATATTGACGCTGACCCCAGCGATGGGCGCGCCCGCAGGCGTTGTGATTGTGCCGGAAATCAGTGACACCAGCGTCCCGACAAAAGTCACTCCTCCCACATCTGCACTGCTCACCGTAATCACTTTGGACACAGGACTGAAAGCATAGGTAGCCGCCTGCACCAGTTTGTCCACTGTCACTGCATCGGTGGCTGAGTTATTGGTAAGGTCGTTGTCGCTGGGATTCGAAACCGTAGCCGTATTGGATATCACTCCCCCTGCCGTTGTGGCTACCAGGACGGTCAACGAGAAGCTGGAGCTGCCCGCCGTGGCTATTGGACCGGGATTGGTACAGGTAATGATCGGGCCGGCCGCTGAGCAGCTCCAGCCGCTTCCCGTACCGGCTACAAAGGCAAAACTGGCCGGCAGGACATCGGTTACAGCAATGGCGCCACTGCTTGCTGCCGTTCCGATGTTGCTCACTGTCAGCGTGTAGGTTCCGCTGCTTCCTCCCGTAAAGTTGCCGCTATGAGCTTTGAGCAACGTCAGGTCCGCTGCCAGAATGTTGAATGCCGCGCTGGTGGCGCTTGTCAGTCCCGCGGCGGAGGCAACCAGCGTGTACCCCGTGCCACGTTTGTCGATGCTTAAATTGGAGAAGGTCGCCACACCGCCTGAAGCGCTAACCGGGTTCGTCCCCGACAGCGTACCGCCCCCGGGGTTACTTCCAACAGCCACGGTGACACTGTTGCTGGCAGTGGTGACTGTATTGCCAAAGGCGTCCTCGACCAGAACCTGAACCGCAGGCGATATGGACGATCCTGCCGTGGTGGTGGTCGGCTGCACGCTGAAAATTAATTGAGAAGCCGCTGCTGCCGCAATATTGAACGCAGCGCTGGTAGCGCCGGTCAAACCACTCGACGATGCGACCAATGTGTAACCGGTGCCTGACTTGTTGATGCTTAAAGTAGAAAACGTGGCCAACCCAGCAGAGGCAAATACTGTCGTCGTCCCGGACAATGTCCCTCCCCCGGGATTGCTCCCAATGGCCACTGTGATGCTGGCAGTGGAACTGGTCACTGTATTAGCAAAAGCATCCTGCACGGTGACCTGCACCGGCGGGGCAATGGAAGCCCCGGCAGCCGTGTTACTTGGCTGTGCGGTAACCGCCAATTGAAACGCTGCGCCAGGATTAATGTTGAATGAAGCACTGGTGGCTCCCGTTAATCCCGTCGATGACGCCGTTAACGTATATCCGGTTCCGGTCTTGTTGATGCTCAGAGTGGAAAATGTCGCCACACCACTGACGGCAGAAACTGTCGTCGTTCCCGATAAGGTTCCACCTCCTGGATTGCTCCCAATGGCCATCGTTACACTCGCGGCAGAACTGGTAACGGTATTCCCGCCCAAGTCCTGCACTATCACTGTAGGGGAAGGAGAAATGGCGCTTCCCGCGACCGTAGTTGTCGGCTGCTGGCCGAAAGCAAGCTTGGCAGCAGGACCGACCAAGATGTTAAAAGCGCTGCTTGTGGTGCCCGTCAATCCGGAGGCTGCCGCCGTCAGGGTGTAGCCCGTTCCCGCTTTGTCAATACTCAGCGTGGAAAAAGAGGCAATTCCAGCGGAAGCGGTCACGCTAGTGGTGCCCGAAAGTGTGCCGCCGCTGGGATTGGTCCCGATGGCCAGAGTGACACTGTTTGTCGCCGTAGTTACTGTATTCCCAAATGTATCCTGCACCGCCACCTGCACTGCGGGGGAAATGGTTGCGCCTCCATTGGTGTTGCTCGGCTGAACAATAAAACCAAGTTTGGAAGCACTACCGGCGGTGATGTTAAACGACGCGCTGGTCGCTCCCGTCAGACCGCTTGCCGACGCCGTCAAAGTGTAACCTATGCCTGACTTGTCAATGCTCAGATCGGAGAAAGTCGCTGTCGGCATGGCAAAAACGGTTAGCGTGCCGGAAAGCGTTCCTCCGCCTGGATTGCTCCCAATCGCGACGGTGATGCTGGCGCTGCTGGAGCTCGCAGTGTTTCCGAAGCTGTCTTGTATGGTTACCTGAACCGCAGGCGTAATGAAGCTCCCCGCCGTGGTATTAGTAGGCTGTACAGTAAACCCAAGCTTGCTGCCCGACCCCGGGAAAATGCTGAATGCGGCGCTGGTGTCCGGGGTCAAAACGCCAGACGTGGCTTGCAAGGTGTAGGTGGGGGGGCTAGCTTTGTCGAGACTGATATCGGAAAAGGTTGCGACGCCACTCACCGCGCTTACGGTGGTCGTGCCTGAAAGAGTTGCGCCGCTCGGTCCGCTATTGATGGCTATAGTGATCGGCCCGGTAAAACTAGATACTGGCATCCCGGATACGTCTTCTGCGGTTACCGAAAAAGGCGACATTACCACACCCGCAGTTCCACTGCTGGGTTGAACCGTGAACTTAACCTGTGTGGCTTGTGCAAAAAGTTGTTCGCTGCCCAGGACCAGGAAGCCGAGCACCAGGATCAGGGCGAATGACCGTATCCGGCGGCGCTTCTCACACCTGGTTCGGTGTCGAGTGCTAAACACTTCTTCGCCTCTCCGTGCGGTATTCATTGCTGCGGCCGCTTTTCCAAATCTCATCGTCGAATCCCTGCTCATGGAATGTGCGGCCGGACGTTATAGGTTCCGTTCGGCACTCCCGTTATGCGATAAACTCCCATGGCGTCGGTTTTTCCAGTGAATAGCGGCATAGAGCAAGGAAGAGTCCCCGGGCAAAGATCCACTGTGACATTGGGGACAGGATTTCCACTAGCATCGTTAATAAAGCCGGAAACGACAAAGTTGGCGATCTGGCCCAAGAAGTTTATGCCGCTTACGTTCGCGTCGGTGACCGTAACGCTCTGTGTAAGCGGTGCGAACGCAAAACCACTCTTTGCCGCTTTAACCTGATAGGTTCCGGGCAAGAGGCCGGAAATCGTGTAGTTTCCGTTGGCGTCGGTAACGGCGAAGTACGATCCTGCCGTCACCGTCACACCAGGGATTGGCTTTCCATCCTTGTCGAGGACCTGCCCCGAAATTGAAAACGTCTTCACATCGGCTCGAAAGTCGAGGGCGGAAAGATTAAAACCGGTGATAGTAAAATCCAGAGACGCCGGATCGAATGCAAACTGTGATGACTTGGGAGTGATCTTGTAGCTTCCCGGCTTGAGTCCCGTGAACTGATACAATCCGCTGATGTCGCTGGTGGTCGTTTGGCCGCTGCTCAACTCGAGCAGCACGCCGGGAATTGGTGTTCCAAATGTATGGAAGATTATCTGGCCCGAGGCGCTGAATCCAAGGGGCGGCTGATCCTTCTTCTCCACAACAATCGAATCTTTGTAGACTTCCAGCAGCAGGAGATAGATCAGCTTGGCCTGATTGGGCAAATTCTCGCCGCCAAGCACTGCAGGACTCCCGCCGGCTATATAAGGATTTCCCCGGGGTAGGAAGAGCAGGTCGGCCACTCCATTTCCAGTCACCAGCCAGGTATTTAGAATCCCTTGATGCGGGTCGATCTGCAGAATCCGCGCAGGGTTATCCGCGTTCCCCTCTTCTCCCAGCAAAATGGTGAAGCTGTGGTTGCAGTACAATCCGTTTCGGTACAGGCCCAGCATCTCGTTGGGATTTACCAGGGGCACTCCGGCCAAAACGTCGCGTACCACTCCCGTGATCCTGTTGTATTCCAGAAGACGTCCCCCTGCTTTATCGGTGGCGTAGATCAAACCGCTGCATTGGTCGATGATGACTCCCGCCGGCTGGTTTACCTGGAAAAGCCCGCCCGCTGCTGCCCGCAGCGCGGGCCAGTCATCCGTCAAGGACCTCTTCCCCGCGGGAGACGGGTCAAAGGAAGAATGGCTCAGAACTCGAATGTCGCCTCCTCCTTCCTGTGCAATCAAAAGATCGCCGGAAATCGGGTCGAGCGCCATCGAGCTGGGCTTATTGAAGCCGCCAGCGACAACCACCAGGCTGCGGTTGTCGATCCGCAGCCGATAAATCTGTCCCGTTTCATGCCCCGCCATCAACAGATAGGAATTCCCTCCCTTGTCGTTGAAGGGAAGCATTTTTTCAATCAACTCATTGGGAAGTGAGAGAAGTGGCGTGCGGTCGCCGTTGGCGTTTCTTACCTCTGATATGACTGCATTGCTTCCTGCAGCTCCGGCCTGTTTTACCGAGAGCAGCGCAAGTTCCGCCACGTAGAGTTTCTTTAGCGAATCGATATAGGCCACAGCGCGGGGAAGGGTATACACACCTCCCAGAGACTGGCGCTTGAGTAGCTCCACAGTCGATCCCGCACTGCGATCCGGGTCCGCTTGGCTCCGCGCCTCCACAGTGATGACCTGGGGAGAGGGAAGTTGTGAGGGCGCCCTGTAGACTCCTGTAGAAGAGATGGTGCCTAACTGGGCATTTCCCCCGGGGATGCCATTGACGCTCCAGCTTACGGCCTGGGCCGCATTGGCAACCTTCGCGGAAAACTGGGCGCTGCTTCCCAACTCTACTGGGATCAGTGCCGGCTTTAGGCTCACGTCGGGCCGGTTGGAGTCAGGACGGAAAGAATCGGCTGCAAGGTCGGCAGGTACACTGGCAATCTCCTGAGTGGTGCCAAAAGTCTCTGCCATGAACATCGGTACGTCGCTGCGAATCCAGATCAGCCCGCCAATCACATCGGCGGCGGCAGGAAGCAGTTTTGCTACCGAATCCGAAAGGCGTTGGCCGGGCGTCAGGGTTTTTTGAATCGCCTGAGCCAGCGAACCATCCTTTCTAACCGAAGCGATGGTGACGTTGGCCGTCAAGGCCGCCTGGTTGAGTAAAGAAAGAGTGGTGGAGAAGCCGCTGCCATTTGCCTGGTGAGAAAAAACCGCATTGGTAAGAGGCGCCAGTTGGCTGACTGCCGCCGCCCTTGTTCCAGCCGTCCCAAAGGTCACAAACGAGGATAACGCGGGAATATTTGTTTCAATCCGCAGCCAGCCTTGTTTCGTCTCCGCAGCGGAGAAGCCGAATAAACTTTGAATCGTCTCGCGCAAAGATCCGCGCGCTGGAATTGCGCGGGTGACGGGGTTTGCGGTTACCTGGGGAACGAAGAATAAACTGCCATCAGCGGCAAACGCCGTAATGGTCGCTACCACGGTCTGATCTGTCTGGTTGACCAGTCCCAGCTCAGATGTGGAACCTGCGCCGCTCACAAACTGAGGGACATAGGAAGTAGCCAGACGCGTGTCAACTGAACGCCCGGTAATTGCTACCAGGTTCTTGTCCTGCTTATTCAGCACGGTTTCGACGGCCACTACCGGCAAGTCCGAAATGATTCTCAAATAGGAGACCGCCGCAGCATTGTCCAACGACCCAGCATCCAGCGAAAGCTGCTGGCCGGCAGCGAGCGATACTTTCTGCGTCTGCAGCACCCCGCCTCCTGCCGATACAGCTTGAATCGCGATCCCTGGCAGGGTCGTGCCGGACGGGTTGACAATCCAAAACTGGGTGCTGAAAGCCGAGTCTTGTTGAACCAGGGGCAAAACCTGCTCGGTGGCAGCATCGGGAGCGCCAAAGCCGTCGAGTATGGAACTGTCACCGAACAACACAACACCTGTGACAGAATCCTGATCTGACTGCGCGCGCAGCCAGTAATTGCCCGCCGGGGGCGAAAATAGATCGGATACCAGGAAGGCCAACTGCTGGCCCGTTGCAATAGTCACTGCCTGAGTGCCAACAATCTTCCCGCTCGAATCCAACAGCGTGAGATTCAGCGTGGCGGCTTGCTGCCCCGTATTGGAAAAGGCGGCGCCAACAAATCCGTCAGTAGAAAGATTGATCCGAGGAAAAATTAGGTCGTTCGCAGAAACGTCGCCCAAAGCCAACAGGACAAACAGGACCATTACCGGAAGAAACTTTCGCGCCACGCACAACTCCTCTAAGCAAACAGCCCAATCACACTTTCGTAGGCAGTCAGTCGCTACGAATTCGCAGAGCGGAAATCTCTACGGCAAAAGGCGGTGATGACATCTTATGGGATTACAGCAATGTTCTGTCAAGCGCTAAGTGAGGTTGAAGCCTGCCAAATGGTGAGACACAGTATCCTAAAGTCTTTGCGCTGAGCGCTGCGAAGCAGCACCCACATTTGTGCCTACGCTGAGTTTGTCCTAGCGAGCGAGGAAGCGACATGTCGCGGCCCTGGGGTTTCTAGTTAAGAGAGTGGTGGGAGCCCACAAAGCGGGTCGGAGAAGGCCTATCCTCTCTTCAAAATTTAGGAACTCCAGAGGCCGCGCGCAGCCTGTCTATGACATGGCATACCGCGTCTCTGCGCTTGAAAACGGAGTTCACTCGGGATCGGCCAAGGATTACTCGTGCGTGCCGGACTCCAGGAATGCCTTCAGGCGGCGAGACCGGCTGGGATGGCGCAGCTTGCGCAAAGCCTTCGCTTCGATCTGGCGGATACGCTCTCGAGTCACGGAAAACTTCTGTCCCACTTCTTCCAGTGTGTGCTCGCTGCCGTCGCCAATGCCGAAGCGCATTCGGATCACCTGTTCTTCTCGCGGCGTCAGCGTCTGCAGCACCGAAGCCGTTTGCTCCTTCAAATTGATATTGATCACCGCTTCTGCGGGAGAAACCACTCCCCGGTCCTCGATGAAATCTCCCAGATGGCTGTCTTCTTCTTCTCCGATCGGCGTTTCAAGAGAAATCGGTTCCTGAGCGATCTTCAATATCTTGCGCACTTTGGAGACGGGGATGTCCATCTTCTTGGCGATCTCTTCGGAAGTCGGCTCGCGCCCGTATTCCTGCACCAGGCTCCGTGACGTGCGGATCAGCTTATTGATCGTCTCGATCATGTGCACCGGAATGCGGATGGTTCGCGCCTGGTCGGCGATGGCACGGGTGATCGCCTGGCGTATCCACCACGTGGCATAGGTGCTGAACTTGTACCCGCGCCGATACTCAAACTTGTCGACCGCCTTCATCAAACCGATGTTGCCTTCCTGGATCAAGTCCAGAAACTGGAGGCCTCGGTTGGTGTACTTTTTTGCGATAGAGACAACCAGCCGCAGATTGGCTTCCACCAGCTCCTTTTTGGCAATATCGGCTTCCAGCTCGCCGCTCTTGATGGTCGCCAGCGTCCGCTTTAACTCCGGAGCAGTCTGCAGAGCCATGGCCTCGATTTCGCGAATCTCGTGGTTGACTTGGCGCAGCCGGGCCTTAATCTTTTTGGATTCCTCCAGCTTGAGGGGACCCTCTTGCAGACGCTGCAGTTTGCGCGCTTCTCGTTCTAGTGTGACGATGCGATCGACGGTGGATTTAATCGCCTCCACCAACTGTTCGTGCATCAACGGCGTGAACTCCAGGCTGCGGATGTGATTAGCCATGGGGATGCGATATCGGGCCAGCCGGCTGAGCAGTTTCTTGTACTGAGCCGACCCCTTGCGAACCCCTTCCATTTTCTTGCGAACCCTGGCCGCCTCCTTCTCCAGTTCGGCAATCTGTTTGATCACATTCAGCGCCTGGCTCCGGCGCTGCTGCAACATTTGCTCGGTGATCTCTTCTTCATTGATAGTGACGAATTCCTTGATGCCTATTTCGTCTTTGCGCAGTCTGTCGCCTATTCTCAGGATCTCGTTGACCACAATAGGCGAGCGAGACAGAGCCTTGGTTACCGTCTTTTGGCCGCGTTCAATTCTCTTTGCAATTTCCACCTCGCCTTCGCGACTGAGCAAAGGAACCGTGCCCATCTCGCGCAGGTACATGCGCACCGGATCGTTGGTCTTCTCCAGCGTCTCGGCGCCAATTTCGGATTCGCCTTCTTCCGATTCCTCCTCGCCTGCCTTGCCGCTCTTCTTTTGAATTTCCTGGTAGCGGGCATCCGAGTCGATTACCTCGATTCCGGCCGATCCAAACAGATAGAAGATATTGTCGAGATCTTCAGAGGAATTTATGTTTTCGGGCAGAACATCATTGACCTCGTCGTAGAGGAGGTATCCTTTCTCTTTGCCGAGGTTGATGAGCTCTTTTACCCCGTCGTACTTATCTTCAATTGACAATGGAAACTCCTTCCTGGTCGGGCCGGCCCACCAGTTTCTTTGATTCAATTCCTCTCGGGCCGTTCTCGAACCAGCGTCCAAAACCTTACGACAACAACTGCAACTGGCGTGTCACTTCCAGCTTCTCTCTGTACAGACGGTCCACCTCATCGGAGCGCTGGTCTTCTGCCGCTTTAACTATGCGCGATTGCAACTCTTCCCGGGTGTGTTCCAGACTCAGACGCCTGAGCGCGTTCAGGCAATTGAGTACATCGGCGCGGTCTAGTTCAGGATCACTTGAAGCAGAGAGAATAATTTCGGAAAAAAGTTGCTTCTCTTCGTCGCTTCCAAGCGAGTCTTGAAGGCATAAAAAAGTGACCTCTTTATTCTGATGAAAGAACTCCCGCAAAAGTTTAAAAATCGATTCCGTCGCAAGGCCTTTAAAATCATCGAGTTGAAGCAACGGGATGATTTCATTCCGCACTTCTTTCGATTCCATCAATGATTTTAGCAAGCGCCGTTCGGTTTCGGTAACTTCTTGATTTAAAGCTATTTTTAATTTTGTCTCCTTATTTCTATTGACGGCAATCCTTCTCAATTCTGTCAATACGAGCGAGTCGTCCAGCTTCAGCCGCTCGGCTAGCCTGGAAACAGTTTCCGCCCGTTCGATCCGATTGGGAAGCAAGGCAACGTACGGCAGCAACTGGTTCAAAACATTAACCTTACCCCTTGGAGTGGAGGCGCCTTTTTCGCTTTTGATCGCCGCCTCGAGCAGAAAATCGAGATAGCGCGCGGATTGCTCAAGTCGTCCCACATAAGCCTGTACGCCGTCCCGGCGGATAAAACTGTCAGGATCCAGCCCCTCCGGCAATGTGAGGATGTTGACCCTAAACCCTTCTTGCAAAAACAGATCGATAGATCTGCGGGTCGCCGCCATTCCGGCCAGATCCGGGTCGTAACTCACAATAATATTACGCGTGTAGCGCCCAACCAGCTTCACCTGGTTCGGAGTAAGGCTGGTACCTAGCGAGGCAATGATGTTGCGGATTCCATTGACATACGGCACGATCAGATCGAAATACCCTTCTACGAGAATCGCGAAATCCTTCTGGCGTATCTGCTCTTTAGACAGATTAAGGCCAAAAAGGTTACTTCCCTTATTGTAGATCGGGGTTTCCGGCGAATTGAGGTACTTGGGCATTCCATCACCAACAATTCGTCCGCCCAGAGCAACCACCCTGCCCGAAACGTCGGCAATCGGAATAATGACGCGTCCTCGAAATTTGTCGTGGAATGAGCCGCCGTCGGACGCCTTTGACAAGCCACACAGCTCAATTTCCGACTCCAGAAAGTTCTGCTGTTTGAGGTACTTCAAAAGCACATTTCCCGTTCTGGGAGCATAACCGAGGCGAAACCGGCCTATCCCTTCCTCGCCAATCCCCCGGTCGTTGAGATAGTCGACCACCGGCTTGGCGTCTTGCAGGAGTTGCTGCTGATAAAACTTTGCGGCCAGCTCCATGATCGAATAGAGCCGCTCCTTCTCGCGTATCTGTGCAGGCGGTGCGCTTCGCTCCGGAACGGCGATTCCAGCCTTGTGCGCCACGGCCTTGAGCGCTTCCGGGAAGGAGAGCCCCTCGATCATTTCCAGGAATTTAAAAACATCGCCCGAGACTCCACAGCCAAAACACTTGAAGATTTTCTTACTTTCACTGACGTAAAATGACGGCGTTTTCTCGCTGTGAAACGGGCAGAGAGCGGAATAATCCTTGCCGGCTCTCTTCAAGGTCACATATTCGGAAAGAAGCTGAACGATGCTGACGCTGTTGCGGACCTCTTCGATGAAGTTTTGATCCATCCGAGGGGTGAATCTCCCCAACTCTGAAATTAAATGGGTTATTATCAGCCAAGACCATTTTTGGGTCAAGGGTAGAAATAATCAATGAGAAAGATCAATTCCTCGAGAAAGATCAATTCCTCAATTCTCAGGATTTTTCTGGCTCAGATTCTCTGTATCAACTGCGGCGTCCGGCCGGCGATGGTGATCAAGACAGGTCCTCCCTCTGAATGGAAGGCGCTACTGGATCACGTCAGCGAAGAGGTTGAAATCCAGCTTGAAAACGGACATAAGGCGGCGGGAATGATCACCAGTGTTACCGATTCCGATGTTGCTTTAAACGGCAATCGGTTCTCAAAGGAACAGGTGGCCCGCGTCTATTTGAAAGTAAGAGATCCGATTAATGACGGGATGCTAATCGGTCTGATCGCCGGAGGAACAGCCGGTTTTCTTGCGCCGTATCTTCGCCATCGCGATGGTTCGCCGGCGCCTCGCGCGAGCGATGTGGGCGCCGCCGTGCTGGGCGCCGTTGCGGGTCTGGTCATCGGCGGATTGCTGGATCGAGCCCATAATCCGGGGCGGGAGTTGATTTACCAGAAGCAGTAGCAATTACGGATTACGAATTTCGAATTTCGAATGCCGAAGGTCATCCGTCATCACCAATAGTCGCCGGTCATCGGTCATCGATTCGGCTTTTAACGAGCACTGACCACATCAATAACCGCTGGGGTGACTGTTGACCGATGACCTTCGGCATTCGAAATTCGTCATTCAAAATTCCTAGCGTAGCTCCACAATCGTAACCGCATCGCCGCCTTCACCCTCCCCTCCAGGCCGAAGATCAGCCACGTGTTCATGGTGTTTGAGAAATTGACGCAGAGCTTTGCTAAGCCGGCCGGTGCCGCGTCCATGAATGAGGCGAACTTTGCTGTAGCTCTCGACGAATGCCTGGTCCAAAAACTTGTCAACTTCGAAGATGGCTTCGTCTACAGTTTTTCCAATCAAATTCAATTCCTGTGGGACAGGAGTTTCGCTGGCCGGCGTGAAACGAACATTAGCCGGCAACCGGCGGTCCGCCTGCTTGTCCTTTTCGGCCGCCTGCAGGTCGGAGAGCGCAACCTGAACCCTCTTTCCGCCGATTTCCACCAATGCTTGTTTTCCTTCCATGCCCAAAAATGTCCCTAACCTGCCCAATGAAGTGACCATCACCGCGCTGTTTGGTGCCAGCGCCTGGGGAGAGTCCTGTGCTGCTTTCGTGGTCATGCTACCGCTTGCCTTTTTGCGAAACGACTGGCGCAACAACTCCATTCTGCGCCTGTGAGACGCCATCTGGCGTTCCCGCTCGGCTTTGTCTTGCACCGATTGCAGTTCGTTCTGGAGTTTTCCTTCAAACTCCCGTTGTAATTCCTGCCACCTTGACTCCAGCTTTTCCTGCTCACTGCGCAGTATCTGTTCTTTTTCCATCCGGAATCGGCTTCGCTCTTGCTCCATCTCACGGTTCTCCTGCAGCAGTTTTTCCTTCTGCTGCTCCAGCGCCTCTGATTGATCTTGCAGGCGCTGTAAGTACTTTTCCATTTCCCGGTCCTGGCTCGCCATCTTTCGCCGCGCCCGCTCAACGATATCCTTCTCCAGGCCCAATCTCTCAGCGATGCTCAACGCGTTGCTTTGGCCGGATACTCCGAGCAGCAGGCGAAAAGTCGGCTTCAGAGAGCGCTGGTCAAATTCGACAGCCGCGTTCTGAGCAAACGGCTGTTCTTCGGCAAAGGCTTTCAGCCGGTCCAGGTGTGTGGTGGCCACCACATGCGCTCCCCTGTCGGAAAGCGTTTCCAGGACCGCCAATGCCAGCGCAGCGCCCTGAGAAGGGTCCGTGCCGGCCCCCAACTCGTCAAGCAGCACCAAAGCGCGATCATCTGCCTGCTGGAGCACTTGCTGAAGCCGCAAAACGTGAGAAGAGAACGTAGACAAGTTCTCCTGAAGAGACTGGTGGTCTCCGATATCGGCTCGGACATTGGTAAACAGCGGCAGCGCCGCATTCGACGCCGGGATGTGAAAACCGCATTGGGCCATGGCGGAAAACAAGCCAATCGCTTTCAGTACGGCCGTCTTACCTCCCGCGTTTGGCCCGCTGATGATGAGAACTCTGGTAGCGGGATCCAGTTCCAAATCAACCGGCACGACATTTGCGAAACCCAGGAACTGAATCAGGATCGGGTGGCGGCCCTGTTTAATTCGAATGCCCGAGTTTCCGAATGTCGGCTCCACGGCCTGATGCTGTAGACTGAGGCGTCCCCGAGCCGCGGTCGCATCAAGATCGGTCAAAATCTCCACGGTGGCCTTGAATTCATTTTGAAACGCGCGCAGCGGACTGGTCAGCGAGCGCAGGATCTTTCGCGCCTCAACGGCTTCCTGTTCCAGCAGAAAGGCGAGGTCATTGTTCAGTCCCACTACCGGAAGCGGTTCCAGAAAAACTGTGGCCCCCGAAGAAGAAGTCCCATGAAGCACTCCTTCAATCTCATTTTTGCGCTCCACCCGCACCGGAATTACGAAACGGCCGCTGCGTTCTGTGATGTACGCGTCCTGAAGGATTTCGGTATAGGCAAAATATTGCTCCAGGGCCTGGTGCAAGTGGCGGCGCTTATGATCGATAGCGACACGGATTTGTCGAATCTCGGGAGAGGCCGAATCGAGGATGCGCCCCTCGGCATCGAGCGATTTTTCCACCAGGCGGATCCAATCGTTGAAATCGACCACCGCTTCCAGTTGCGACCAGAGAAGCGGATACAGAGCGGCGTGCGGTTTTGTGGCCTGGCGCAATTCGCGCGCTTTTCCGAGATATCGGGCCGCAAGAAGAATTTGCGCTGGTTCCAGCGACAGGTCTTCCACGGCCAAGCCGGCAAGCAGCGACGCAGGATCGTCCAAACCTGCAAACGTGGGCCGCAGTTGTTGTACCCACTGTTTCGCCTCTGAAGTCCGGCGCTGCAGGCACTGGATCTGCTCAACGGCGGTCAAGGGGTCCCAAGACTGAATGCGGCGTGCCCCAAGCGGCGTCTGCGCCAGCGTTGCCGCCAGTTGCAGCAAAGCGTTAAACTCCAATGCCTGACGAGTCTCTTGATCCAGCATGGAAAAAACGCAGAATGTCGAATGACGAATTTCGAATGACGAATGTTAGTGATCGGCCATCAGTCATCGGTCATCGGTCATTCACCGGTCCCAGGTCAGCAGGTCAACAGGTCCACAAGTCAAGAACGATCTGACCTGCTGA
>DASXTB010000128.1:0-8569 GCA_036505615.1 Acidobacteriota bacterium | reverse complement strand
TCAGCGCCTGCTCGACAGCGGAACCTGCCCAGAGTGCAAGGCCTTCGATGCAATCGGTTACGGCGACGTGAGTGCCCATTTGAGGGGAGAAATCTCCTTCGCCCATCTTCTTGAGCGGGTGCAGCGCCATACTCGCAACTATGCAAAACGACAACTGACATGGTTCCGCAAAGAGTCCGGGATTGAATGGCTATACGGCTTTGGAGACGAGCCGGGTGTTTTGCAGCAGGCACTGGAGAAGATCGAAGGCAGGAGGGGGTAAGCAGGAGGCAGGAAGCAGGAAGCAGGAGGCAGGAGGCAGGATGCTCCCGCTAGTGCGTGCCGCTTTTTGTCAGAAAGAAACTTGAGCGTTGTGTCCTTGGTGTCCGCTGTGGTGAGGAAAAAACCACAAAGGCGACTGAGGAAATAGCAGGCATGGGGAATCGAATTGCGAACAAAGACAAACTCCGAACAACTGACAACGGACCACCGACAACTGGCCACGGGCGAAGTTTCCGAATTCGAGCCCGTGATCGGCCTGGAAGTTCACGCTCAGCTTCTGACCAAGTCAAAAATCTTTTGCGCTTGCAGCACCGAGTTTGGCGGGGAGCCGAATAGCCGGACCTGTCCGGTCTGTTTGGGCTTGCCCGGAGCGCTGCCGGTTTTGAACCGAGAAGCAGTCACCATGTCTGTCAAAGCCGCGCTAGCGATGAATTGCCGCATCAACCAGCGCTCCATTTTTGCGCGCAAGAATTATTTTTATCCTGATTTGCCAAAGGGCTATCAGATTTCCCAGTTCGATTTGCCCCTGGCCGAAGAAGGTGTGGTAGAGCTGTTGAGCGGTGAGCGCTCCGAAGGCGGCAACATTATCAACTATCGACGGAAGAAGTTTGGCATTACTCGTCTCCACCTTGAAGAGGACGCGGGCAAGTCGATCCACAACCCCGGCGAAGACACCTATGTCAATCTCAACCGCAGCGGCGTTCCCTTGATCGAAATCGTCTCACAGCCCGATTTCCGCTCTTCGCAGGAAGCGTACGATTACCTCACCTATCTTCGGCGGGTGCTTTTATATCTTCAGATTAACGATGGCAACATGGAGGAGGGAAGCCTGCGTTGCGACGCCAATGTGTCGGTGCGTCGAAGAGGGGAAGAGAAATTGGGCACCAAGACAGAAATTAAGAACTTGAATTCGTTTCGTTTTCTGCAAAAGGCGCTCGATTACGAAATCCGAAGACAGATCGGAGAACTGGTGGCTGGCCGGACCGTCTCGCAGGAGACGCGGTTGTGGGATCCGGATCGCGAGCAAACCTTCGTTATGCGAACGAAAGAGGAAGCACACGATTATCGCTATTTCCCCGAGCCCGATTTGCCCCCGCTGGAAGTGAGCGATGCATGGCTTGAAGAAATCCGCCAGTCCATACCCGAACTTCCCGAGGCGAAACGAGAGCGTTTTTGCCAGACGTTTGGAATCAGCGACGTCGAGGCGCTTCAGATCTGTTCATCAAAGGAATTTGCCGATTACTACGAACAAGCGGCCCAGCGAAGCAAGAATCCCGTGGCAGTGGCACGCTGGCTGATCGGCGATTTTTCGGCGCTCTGGAAGCGCGATGCCATGGAGTTAGCGGAAGTCCGGGTAAAGCCTGAGCATATTGCCGAGCTCGTGGAGATGATTGATTCCGGTGAAATCAGCGGCAAGATCGGTAAACAAATCTTTGAGGAGATTTGGGCCTCGGGTGAATCACCCCGCCATGCCGCTGAGCGCCTGGGAATAAAACAAATCAGCGATACTACGGCGCTCGAACAGATTGTCGATTCTGTAATTGCCGGCAACCTGAAGCAGGTCCAGGATTATCGCGCCGGCAGAACCAAGCTCCTGGGTTTCTTCGTTGGCCAGGTGATGAAAGAAACCAAGGGCCAGGCAAATCCCCAGATGCTGAACGAGTTGCTTAAAAAGAAGCTAGAGTCAGGGAAATAGGAACCGATCCGTCAGTCATCGGTCATAATCGGTCATCAGTCATTATCAGTCATCAGTCACAGGTCAGTAGGTCCGGTTCCGCTGATCGATCTCGCCTGTCGAACATCGAACTTCGGTTGTTTTCGAGCCGAAATATTCCTACAATACGCGCACACCCCCGCAGTGCGGGGCGAACACTCTAAAAATACACATAGCCAAAAGGAGAACTATGAGTACTCCAAATTATCCTCCGCCCTCCAATCCTCCGTCGCAGGCTGATTCCAACCGCACGGTTATGATTATCCTGAGCTACCTCTGGCTGTTGGCGCTGATTCCATTTCTGGTGGAAAAGGAGGACAACGAGGTTCGCTGGCACGCCAAGCACGGGTTGGTGCTCACCGCGGCAGAGTTCATTCTTTGGATCGCGATTTGGATCGTGACCGCGATTTTGGCTCCCATACCCGGACTGGGATTTATAGCGGCTTGTGCATCCGGTCTGATCTGGGTGCTGATCTGGCTGGCTATCATCGTCATTCACATCATCGCAATGGTAAAGGGGGTGAAGGGAGAGCGCTTGGTGCTTCCTGTTGTTTCTCAGTATGCGGACAAGTTTTAGGTTCCTTCTTTTACTTCTGTTAATGGGCTGGGCGCTTCAGTCAGGCTGGGTGCTGGCATCTGAGATTGCCGGCATCCGGCTTTATCAGGCTGTCGTTTCCCCGGTTCTTTCAAAGTCTCCGCTCGTTCAGTGTCGCTTCCGTCCCACCTGCTCGGTTTACGCGATTGATCAATTAAAATCTCGGGGCTTGGTGCAAGGGAACATCGCTTTGGCGCAAAGATTGCTGGCCTGTTCCCCGGTGGGTTTTGTGCTCGGAAGGTACGGGTTTCAGATAGCCCCAAGGTAGTGGCAAGCTAGTCACTATCCGTCAGCTATTGCGGCGGGCGGCCGCATAGGGCCGCCCGTACGATCAGATGCATGCTGTTTCCCCCAGATGAAATGCGGGAGCCGTCAAGTATTTGATCAGAGTTTTAATCCTCGCCATTTTTCTGACGGCCCCTTGGTGATTGGCGCACATCGAGTAAACCGTGGCCGCTCTCACCTGTCTAAATGACGGTTTTTGGGAAAATCGCAAAGCTTCTGAAGTTGAGGAGAGTCCTATGCTATTACCAAGAGTGAAGGGTACCGCAATGCTGCTCGTGGCAGCGGCGATTGCATGGGTTTCGGTTGAAGCGCTTCCGCATAGCGGAAATGATCCGGCGGATGGGCCAACCATAACTCCGGGCGTAGCCGACTGCACTTTCTATCCGGGACATGAACAGCTCTACCTGTCAAATCCAACACAAGAACGGGACTCCATAGCAATTCGCTTGAAGGAGGTTTCTTCGTTCCTGCCGCAGACTAACAGCTTCGCGACTCCCGCCTCGAAGAACTACATCGACAATTTTATTTTCGACAAGATGGCCCGTGACAAAGTGACGCCCGCCGATCTCTGCACCGACTCGGAATTCATTCGCCGAGTTTATATTGACGCTACCGGCCGTGTTCCTACCGCCGATAAAGTAACAAGCTTTCTAAACGATCAGACACCCAGCAAGCGTGATGTTCTGGTTGATTCGCTACTGGGAACACCTGAGTACGCGGACCGCTGGGCGAACTTCATGGGGGATCGGCTGGACCTGGTGATGCAGTCGACTCAGATCAACCTTTATCAGGACGCCCGCAACGCATGGTACAACTACGTACGGGATTCGATTGCGCAGAACAAGCCTTTCAACCAGTTCGTGACGGAGTTGATTACCGGAGCCGGGGACAATCGCACCAACGGCGCGGCCAATTTCTTCGTACGCTGGCGCCAGCCTAACGGCCCCATTCAGGACACTTACGACAACCTGGCAACGGCCACCGGGGAAATGCTCGGATTGAGCTTAAACTGCATCTCCTGCCATGACGGCGCCGGGCACACCAATTCGATCAACCTCTATTTGACCGATAGGACCCGTTATGACCTGTGGACGCTGGCAGCCTTTTATTCGCGGACTGCGCTGACTAACCCTCAGCGAGGTCCAAACAATAATAATGTTATTGGCTGGACAGTGGCCGACAATACCAACGGCTCTTACATTCTGAACACAACTACGGGGAACAAGACTCCCCGAGCCAGCACTCCTCCCAACCAGGCGGTTCTGCCGAAGTACCTGACCGACAGCGGCCCGTCGGACGCCAAAGGTCCCAATACAGGAGAAACCTATCGAGCAGCCGTCGCGCGAATGACCACTTCCGACCACCAGTTTGCGCGCGCCACAGTGAACTATCTGTGGAAAGAGCTTTTTGGCTTAGGCATCGTTGAGCCAACAGATAACTTTGATCTCTATCGAATCAAGGCCGGGGCCGCGCTTCCCGATGGGTGGACCATGCAGGCCAATCAACCGGAGCTTCTGGAGGCTTTGGCCACCGACTTCGAACAGCACAATTACGACCTGAAGTACATGATCGGCACCATCATGAAGTCGGCAACTTACCAGCTCTCGTCTAACTATTCGGGAACCTGGTCGGATCAGTACATACCGTATTACGCGCGGAAGTTTCCGAGGCGCTTAAAGTCCGAGGAGATAATGGACATCATTACCCAAGTGACAAATCAGCCGGCTTCGTACACGCCCAGCGGCTACACGCAGCCTGTCAACTGGGCAATGCAACTTCCAGATCCAGACGAGCCCAATAACAACTTTCTGTCGCGCAAGCTACTCGACACCTTCCTGCGCGGCAATCGCGATGATCGTCCGCGGTCCAGCGAAGGATCTATCTCGCAGGCGCTGGTGTTGCTGAACGATCCTTTTGTTACCACACGTGTAAAAACCACAGCGGCCAACAGCACGGTGGCGAATCTCTTTGCAAACAAAAGCCTGTCGCCCGTTAACATGGTCACGCAGCTTTATCTGACGACGCTTTCACGGCAACCCAGTACCGACGAGTTAAACAAGTCGGTAGCCTACCTGGGTAACCCTGTGTCGGCTTCCAAGCTTGAGGACCTGCAGTTTGCGCTGATCAACAAAGTGGACTTCATGTTCAATTACTGAGCAAGAATTGTGAATTGGCGAGACGCCCCGCCGGTGCGTCTCTACGGGAGAATTACCATGAGCAAACGGAATTGTGGATGCAATGGCGAGCACAGCCGCATGATGAGTTTTATCTCTGGGCCAGGTTTTAGTCGCCGGCAATTTTTCCGAGTGACCGGGACAGGATTGACCGGTTATTACTTTACCCGGATTCTGCGTCCCATTGACGTGCTGGCGCAGTCGAAGGTCTCCACAGCCGGCACGGCCAAGAACTGCGTCTTCGTGTTTTTGGCCGGTGCCCCCAGTCACGTGGACATGTTCGATTACAAGGAAGACGCCGATGTGGGACGTCCCTCTACAGTAAACGGCCAGCCGTTGGATTTGCAGCCGGAGACTTACAACGGTGTAAGAATGTCGAAAATGCTGTTGCCCAATTTGTCTAGTCAGTTGGGCGATTTATTGATCGTCCGATCGGTGCTGAGCAAGGCTTTGGCGCATCAGTTGGCGCAGACCTGGGCGCAGATTGGGCGCAGTCCCACGGGAGCGCTCGGCAACGTCAGCCCCAATATTGGGGCAGTGGTAGCACTGGAGATGGACTCACGCCGCAAGCCAACGGACGTGCTCCCCGGTTTTGTGGCCTTTAATTCGCTGAATCTGGCGGGAGCGGGTTATTTTCCCTCCAGGTATTCTCCCTATCAGGTGACCCCGGTTCCCACGGGTTTGGCAGAACTGACGCATCCGGACGGGCAAACGCGCTTTAATGCTCGCTGGCAGTTGGTACAAGATCTGGATGATCCTTTGCGGATCAATTCTCCCTTGGGAAAGAGTGTCGGCGACATGAATGACTTCTACAATTCGGCGCTGCTATTGATGGGTAATGCGGATGTAAAAACAGCTTTTCAGTATTCGACCGATGAGCAGACGCGGTATTCGCCTCCTGCGGGAGCGGCGCCTGGCGGGAGATATGGGGCCAATTCCTCATTTGCCGGCGCCTGTATAGTCGCCCGCAATCTGCTCAAGGCCAACAAAGGAACCCGTTTCATTACCATCTCGCTGGGTGGATGGGATATGCACAGCAATATTTATTCCGGCAACAACAGCCTGCTGCAGTTGTCGCCCACGCTCGACTACGGGCTGGCAAATCTCATCAAGGACCTCAAGAGCACTGCCTCGCCGGAAACACCGGGCAAGACCCTGTTTGATGAGACGCTGATTGTCGTCCAAGGAGAATTTGGGAGGACACCCAATTATAACGGCCAGGGAGGCCGTGATCACTTCTTACGGCAATTCTCTGTGTTTGCCGGTGGCGGTGCCGCAGGTGGAAAAGTGATCGGCCAGACAGACAAGACTGGAAATGCAGCACTCGATTACGGCTGGCACGCCAACCGTGACATTCGAAACGAGGACATTTTTGCCACCATCTACAGCGCGCTGGGGATCGACTATACGACCGTGCGCTACGATGACCCAATCGGGCGCGGCTTTGAATATGTCCCTATGGCCAAAGACGGCGTCTACGAGCCGGTGAGCGAGGTCTTTGCGGCACAGACTGGACCTACGCGCAACCGGCGCGTTGTCTAGATTTCGGATTTGGGATTGCGGAATGCGGATTCCGGACTGCGGAATGCGGATTGCGGAATGCGGAATGAAAAATTCGCGGTCGTGAGGCGTTCCTGGCCCGGATTATTCACAAATTCTGAAAAAGGTAGGCCGCGAATTACGAATTAACACGAATTTCGGAAGGGGGAGAGGGGCGCTACGAATATGTACGCAAAGCGACACCTGTAAGGCAGTGCCGCTTTGCCGCTCGCGAAGTTATCCGCGTTGATCCGCGTAATCCGCGGCTCGCTTTTTGGAGTTGGGAATAATCAAGGCTATAGGCTAGCCCTGTTGCTTCAACGATTGTAAAGAGCGCAGGTTCACGACGTAGACCACTGACGAGCGGTCTTTCAATCCGAAATCCGCAATCCGAAATCCGCACTCGGAGAATCCGCAATCCGCATTCCGAAATCCGCAATCATTGAATCCGCTCTGACGACGTCCTCAAGACGTCCAGGTTTCCGCCGGCATCTTCGATTTGCCGCTGCATCTCGCCGTACCAGGCGTCGATCAATTGGATTAAGTCCCGCAGGTTTCCGTAGTACAAACTCTCGCGATCTGGCTCACGCTGCCCCCTTTCGTCATACCGTGGCACAACAGACGGATTGCATTCGGCGCAAAAACTCAAGTATTGAAGCAGAAGATTCAGTGCTCCTGCCGGCACGGTAAGGCGAATGGGGATTTTGGCAAGCTCCTCCAGTCTCTGCTTCTGTTGTGCATTCAATGGTTCGTTCATGGTCTAATTCTGCCTGTATAGAAGTTGAAGATCTATCCATGTTGATTTCAGCCGGCGCAAAAATCAAGGTGTTAGAATAGCGCCTCTATTAATAGTCGCAGGTCAGAAGTCAAAACTCGAGTTGTAAGTTAAAGGAGATTTGATGGAACTCGACAATCGAAACTCGAGACTCGGAACTCACGACTCGAAACAATCCACTTGCCGCCCGAGCCTTTCGACCTGCGACTTACGACCTGCGACTGAAGTTTGAACTGGAGGACTGAGTGAATAGCTCAATTGCATTTATTGGCCTTGGAAACATGGGGCTCCCCATGGCCGGGAGACTGCTGAAGGCTGGGAATCACCTGCGTCTTCATAACCGCACTCGTTCCCGTTGCCGACCTTTGCAACAGGAGGGAGGGACGATTTGCGAAAGCGCTGCTGAGGCAGCGAGCAATGCCGACATTGTGATCACCATGCTGGCCGATGATGGGGCGCTGCTGGAAACTGCGTCCGGAAAGAGTGGCTTTCTTGCGACGATGAAGAGCGGCGCCCTCCACCTGGACATGAGCACGGTATCGGCTACAACGTCGCGAAGGCTGGCCGAGCTTCAGCGAGAACGCAGAGCGCATTTTGTTGCGGCGCCCGTGTTTGGAAGACCGGAAGCCGCTGCGGCTGGAAAGTTGTGGATCTGCGCTGCCGGACCAAGGGAGCTGGAACAATGCTGCCGCCCTCTGTTTGAAGTACTGGGTCGCGGTTACACCTGGATTGGTGAAGATTCGGGATTCTCTAATGTGGTCAAGATTGCCGGAAATTTCATGCTGCTGTGCATGCTTGAATCTATTTCCGAAGCCTTCACGCTGGTCGAGAAGCACGGCATCGACCCGAAGATTTTTTTTGCAGTGGTTAGCCAGTTATTCAACTCTCCGATTTATGAGTCTTATGGCAACCGAATGCTGGCGCACGACTTTAACCCTCCGGGCTTCACTCTGAGGCTGGGCTTGAAGGACGTGAACTTGATGTTGCAGGCGTCACAGGAGGTAGCTGCGCCTCTCCCAGTAGCTGCGTTGGTGAAAAATCACCTGTTGACCTCCATTGCTCGCGGAAGGGAAGACTGGGACTTGTCGAGCGTGTTTCTAGTTGCCCGAGAGAACGCGGGACTAAAATAAGGGTGTTGGGTGTTGGGTGTTGGGTGTTGGGTGTTGGGTGTTGGGTGTTGGAGTGGTTTTGGACACTCCTATTGCTTGTCAAGGTAATTCAGCTCT
>DASXTB010000127.1:0-5210 GCA_036505615.1 Acidobacteriota bacterium | reverse complement strand
GTCCGCGGTGAACCGCTTCTCGCCGCCGAACCCCACTATCTCGCGGAGACCCTGAATGCTGTCGACCAGTCGAGCGTTGAGCTGCCCCATGGTTTCTCGTAGCTGGGCTCCCAGTGATCCAGAACGTTTCTGGAAGAAGAGTGGAGAGACTGCCACGAGAAAAAGGAAGGGAAGAAGCGTCGCGGCCAGTGGCCAGCCGATGAATCCGAGGGAAAGGAGAACGACGCCGGGGACCAGAACGGCGACAAAAGCGGGTGCGATGGTGTGGGCAAAAAAGACTTCGATCGTTTCGACATCGCTGCTGATGATGCTCACTAGATCTCCCGAGCGGCGCCGTAAAAGGTAACCGGGGGCCAGCGGATCCAGGGTTTCGTACATATCGATACGCATCTCTGCAAGCAGTTGATAGGCGAGATCGTGGGCAATCCAGAGCTCGACCCAGGACAGAACCGATGTGGCTACAACCGCCAGCGCCAACAAAAGCACCGGCCAAAAAATCTCACCGTGCCGGATCACTTGCCCAACAACGAGGGCGCCGGCAACGCCGACGCCGATCAAAGCGGCCTGGTACAGCACACCGCTCGAAAACGCGAGCGTTGTTTTCAGAGCAAAAGGACGTACCAGCCCCAAGAGACGCTGCAATGTCGTGAAAAGCGGCAACGATGGCGCCGTGCGTTTTGTCTTAGCCGTCCTATCCTGAACCGCGTTCGCGGCTGGCCACTGTCCATTACCGTGCGTGAGACCATTCGAGGAGGAGGGAACCTGCAACGTGATTTCTTTGTCGGACGAGTTCTGCTGGCCTGCCATAAGCTCGGCGTAAACGCCGTTAGCTCGGAGAAGTTCAGTGTGAGAACCCGACTCCACGACCTGTCCCTGCTCCAGAGCAAGAATGCGGTGCGCATCGATCACGCTCGAAAGGCGGTGCGCAATAATGAGGGTTGTCCGGCCTTCCATGAGCCGGCTCAGAGCTTCCTGTATGAGCCCCTCGTTCTGAGCGTCGACACTGGAGAGCGCCTCGTCGAGCACGAGAATGGACGCATCCATGAGCAGGGCGCGAGCGATGGCGACGCGCTGCCGCTCACCGCCGGAGAGTCGAGCGCCCCGTTCACCAACGAGAGTCTCATAACCGTTGGGCAGCGCCATAATGAAATCATGCGCATTGGCAGCGCGGGCGGCGGCTTCAACTTCCTGCTGCGTTGCTTGCGGTCTGGCAAGGCGCAGGTTTTCCGCCACAGTGCCGTAAAAAAGGTAGGTGTCCTGGGCGACCACGGCGATATGCCGGCGCAGGAAACTGAGAGATAGTTCGCGCAGGTCCCGGCCGCCGAGAAGAATGCGACCCTTTTGTGGATCAAAGAAACGGAGCATCAGTGACACAAGGGTCGACTTACCTGCTCCGCTTGGCCCCACGATCCCGAGTTTTTCGCCCTTGCGAAGCGTAAAGGAAATATCGCGCAGCGCAGGACGCAAGCCGTTCTGATAGCCGAAGGTGACATTCTCGAAGCGCACTTCAGGCTCGAGAAGACCGGACGGGACGCTTGGGGCCTCACCGGAGTTCCCGTCGCGAACCTCAATCGGCGTATCCATGATACCGAAAATCCCTTCGGCCGCAGCCATGGCCAGGAAGCCTTGGTGGTAGAGGATGATCATCTCTCGCATCGGACGGAAGACTTCCGCACCCAGAAGCAAAAGAACCACAAGTGCGCGTAGGTCGAGCTCCCCGTTCGTTACCTTGAACGCTCCCCAGGCCAGGGCCGAGGCGCTGCCCGCAGTAATGCCGAAGGTGCCGATCCCACTGGACATAAGGTTGACGGCGAGCACCCGCATGGTCGCGCGGTAAACTTGATGTGCCCTTTCCGCGAGGGTGTTGCCCCAAGCGCGGCTTTGCCCGAAAATCTTGAGCGTCGAGATCCCTTGCATGCTGTCAAGGAAATCGGCGCTCAAGGCTCCATAAGCCGTACGGCGTCGACGGCTGCTTTCTCGACTACAAACGAAGAAGAGCGCGGGACCTACCAGTGTAAAGACGGCAAAGAAGAGGAAGATGAAACCGATGGAGAGGTCGATGGACGCCATGAGAAAAAAAATCAGGATGGGCGCCAAACCGGCGACGATCATCTGCGGGAGAAACTGTCCAAAAAAAACCTGCAGCCGCTCAACGCCCTCGCCCAGTATGGTCAGAACATCTCCGGTTCGGCTCTGATCGAACTGCCCCGGCCCCATGGCGAGGCAATGCTCGAACAGTTGTCGCCTGAGTTCGACTTTGACGCGCGCCGCAGTCCCTTGGCTGATCCGATCGCGCAGAAACTGAAAGAGCCCTCGCAGCATGGTGCAACCAACGATCCCACCGATAGGCAGAATGAGGGAGGAAAACGGATTTCCCAAAAGAACCCCGGCAATGACGAGGCCGGAGAGGGTCAGCCGTGCCAACCCCGCGAGTACAGCACAAAGTCCTACAAACGCAGCAGCCAGGATACGGGTTCTGACACCTTGAGTCAGCCGGAGCAAGCGTTTATCCAGATACATATCTTATGTCCATTTGTGGTAACACTAATTAAACATTCGTAACGCCCATTCGTGTTGCTGTCAACGGTAGAAGTGAGCACGTGGTTAATGAGAGTGGAGACATCCCCGCCGTTTGCTGTGAGTTTGGCTGCGGCACCGGCTTTTACACGCTGGTACTGCTAGGTAAGGCGGACAGCGTGGTTGCCACCGACATTTCTCCGGGCATGCTCGCGCCGGCGAAGGAGCGGATCGAGGCTGCTAACGTGACGTTCCAAGTGGAAGACGTTTTTTCCTGATGAGGTCTTTGATACAACGTTCATTGGCTGGTGATCCATTTCACCGAGCCACAAAAGGCACCGGCGAATGGCGTGGACCGCGTCCGCTGCCTGATTCGTATTCTGTACCACGGGCTTACCGGCTGCCGGGTGAAGCTGCCAAAGGGATTGGGGAAGAATATCATGACCGAAAAGCAGCTCTGTGAGCTGCTGGGCAAATCAGGGTTTGAGGTAGCCAGCACGGAGACGATCAAAGACGCGTCTCGCTCTCGCACAGCCCAATAGAATACACCACAGCCGTGAAAGTCTGAGAGCGGGCGCGGGTCTGAGCGAGGGAAAAGGAAACATCTCTAAAGGTGCGGCAGTACGCGGGGTTTGGCTTTGCTTTCTCGACAATCTTCCCGATGAAGCCCAGTCCACGCGACCTGCTGGTCTATTATGCCGAAAAATACTGACATTACTCACCAGGAAAGAAAGAAATAAAAGTTCGCCGTCACGGCGACCTACCGCACGGAAAGCAGAATTACGGAGAGTTGACATGAGAAACAGGATCTCGCTCGTCACGGTGATATGTCTCACCCTGGTGTTGAGTAATTCGATTTTTTCCTTGTCTTTGCTTGTGGGGAGTCGGAAGTGGGTCGCTGATATTGCCTATGCGCAGAATCCATCTTTTTACCAGGGAAAGACCATTCGCATCATTGTCGGGAGCGACAGCGGCGGCCTTTATGACCTCTGGGCTCGGCTCTTCGCCAAGCACATGCCGAAGCACATCCCGGGCAATCCGAACATGATTGTTCAGAACATGCCTGGCGCAGGCGGTCTCGCGGCGACGAATTACCTTTATGGACTGACTAAAGCAGACGGATTGACGTTGGGGATGTTTCAGGCGCACCGGTACATGCAGCAGCTCACTGGGGTGGAAGAGGTCAAGTTTGATCTGCGTAAATTCAGTTGGATCGGCACGATGGAAAAAACCGAGGTCATGTTTTTTGTCCGTGCCGATGCTCCCTACAAATCTTTCGATGACATCCTGAAATCGGGCGAGCCTCTGCGGTGTGGCGCGACCGGTTCTACCGACGGCACTTTCTTGCTGGCAAAGATTTTTGAGGAGACCCTTAGAGCCAAATTCAATCTGGTCATTGGCTATCAAAGCGGTAATGCCATCGATCTGGCAATGGAAAAAGGCGAGGTGATTTGCCGCGGCATGATCGTCACAGGCCATTTCAGCCGTGAGCCTTTTGTCACATGGCACAACCAGGGTTTTGATCGTCACCTGGCGCAGAGCGGTGAAAAAAGAGATCCCAGAATGGCCGAGGTTCCCACTCTCGGAGAACTTATGGATAAATACAAAACCGCCGATGTGAGTCGCCGGGTCGCGCAGGTGATATTGGCCGGCAACGAGTATGGCCGTCCGATGGTGGCTCCCCCGAGTGTTCCTTCGGATCGAGTGAGAATATTGCGTGAGGCTTACTCAAGAGCCCTAAAAGATTCGCAGCTCGTGGCGGAGGCGAAACAGTCCAAATTGGAAATTGAACCGGCTTCGGGAGAAGAGCTACAAGCTCTTACTGAAAGAATTATGAATCAGCCTACAGAGGTGATCGAAAGGGTTAAAAGGCTCGTGGGTGATTAATGCGCTAGCTTAGGTCGTGCATCTCACTATGTGGGCTGCTTCCCGGTGGCCAACAGCTTCCCCCATCCGCTTACGGGCGGAATAACTCCCGGATAAACAAGGTTGCGCCAGACCTCCGCGCTAGTTCTTGTAAAGGTGGGTTTGCCAAATTCTTCCTCAAGAGCAGGTATGACGTGGAGGCTCATTGTGGCTCCACCAGGAACAAAAATTGCCTCAGCATCGGAAGCCAGGCGAGCCGCCTCACGGCCCACCTCTAGCGCTAGCTTTAAGCCTTCCTCAAACGACATGGCAAAAGCCTCCTTTCCCCACTGGCCGCGCTTGGTGATTCCGACAACGTTGATACCGCCTTCCTCCAGGTATCGTATGACGGCCTGATTGAATTCATCTGTCCACCGTCCTCCCACCGCTATCTTCTTCAATCCCAGGTGTTGCATCGCCGCAATGGCGGCTTCGAGAGGCGCGTCACCACGTATGCCGGTTTTGTCCTCCGCCTCTTTGAGTAGCCTCAGAATGCGGGCTCGTCCCAACTGCGCGGATACGGGAGTCCCACCCAGGACAAACACATCGACCTTTTCTTCCGCCAGCGCCGCAACGCAATTCCAATAGTTTGGGATGGCGGCCTCAACGGCCTCCCGGGTAAAATCTTTTATGCCCAGAACGGCAGTGACCAACATGATATTCGTAGGGACAATCTGGTAAAATTCGTAACCAGGCCCGCGTCGGGCTCTGCGCGCCTCGACGGCGGCCGGATCAATGTGACCGAAGCGAAATTTTGGTATCAGCCTTTCCATACTGCCCCCCGTTGG
>DASXTB010000126.1:0-5399 GCA_036505615.1 Acidobacteriota bacterium | reverse complement strand
AGCCGCAATACTTGCCGCATGCCGCCACGATGAAGTCGGCCTCCGATCTCGTGTAGGCTTGGAAGGCAATGTCGTAATACTGCGGATAATCAAACCAGTTTGCTGAGATAATGCGGCTTCTCTCCATTGTTATTGAGGCAGCTTAGCTGACTCGAAGCTAGCGGAAAAAGGCCATCTGAATACGACGAAACTAGTGGCGCTCGTCCGCGACGCCGCTTTTTCGTATCGGCAGTTCGAATCCTGCAGTGTCGTTTTCGCTCCCAAGAGCACCAATCGCACGGTAAAGCATAGCGCACTCGCATAACAAATGCCTGTTCCCCGCGCCGGAAATTGCCTTAGAAATCGCTTTACAAGCGCGGGTCTCTCCGCCATTACACGCACCTTACGACGGACGACAAGCGTGCCGCCATGCAGCGGTTGCCGGATGTGACCAGTGGCTGACGACGTTGAACTAATGCGCGATTTTGCTACGCGGACTGCGCCTCGTGTTCACGCAGACGCTTGACAGCGCGTTTGGAGAAAGCGGCGGCGCGTGCGATTCGGCACTACGGCGCTATTCGCGCTCCATGAGGTTGCTCAGGCTCAGGCTCCATAAGCTTGCGCGCAATTGCGTCAAGCCTGCGTGTACAGCCCGACGCTCAGCGCGTTCTTCCTCGCTTGGCATCACGATGTTCGCTATCTGCAACGCTGGCGTTTGACCCGCCAGCGCAAGCATCTTGTCCACAGCGATCCCGGTCCCGATCGCTGCATCACGCAACCCAGCTTTGCCAATCGTTTCCTCCATTCGGCTGGCGCCCAACTCGGCAACGTTAGAGAGGATCCCGATGATGCTCTTTTTTCGTGCGCTTATCTCCGCGGCTTCGCGACGCTCCACTGCTCGGACCGTTTCCCGTGTTACGTGACAGAGCTTACAAATTTGGTTTGCTGAAACGCCTTCGCTTAATAGGCGGATGATCTGCCTGTAAACCTTTGGGCGTGTGCGGAGCAGAAGTTCGCCGGTGTACCGCGGCCGGGCATCGTGCGTTGTTGATAGCACTTTGCAGTTATTTGACTGGCTCATGTTCAATTGAACAGATACGATCGATTGGAGGAAAATGCAAAGGTTGTCGCGACAATCATCGAAATCCGACCATTCAGAAACGGGTGGAAGTGCTTTGAAGCGTCTGGCGTCGAGCCGGTTTTCTTAGATCAAGAGCAGGCAATCGACTATGCAAAGAACCGGGCGAGTTTGTGCTTGCACGAAAATCACAGTTTTCCTTACGATCCGGTCGGCCTAACGATTGGCTCACTGGAGGGGTGGAGGGGGATGAGTTTGCTGCGGTTTTTCTGGGAGCCAACAATCTGACCGTAGGTAGCAACAATCTTAGCACCACCGGGGATCAGTGCCGTGCGAAAATATCGAATTGACAAAGCGCGACCGCGCGAATGTAGATAAACTGTCATGTCACAGACTATGAAGAAACATCACTTCTCTCTATTTCGGTTACTTGGATCAGCGTCCATTTTTCAAATTATTTTATCGCTAAATGTTTCCGCACAGATCAAGCACGATTACGGCACGTATCCTGTGCCTCCACCTCCTCCGCTGCCTGCGGCTGGAGGAACGGTTATTGATCCAACCTTTGGGACCACAATCATGCGGCTCACTGATGCGAATGATGGCCCTGACTGTGTGAATGCCTATTCTTACTGGCCAACATTTAATATCAATAATACACGGCTATTGGTTCACAACGGCGTCGCTCCCATGCTCTATCGGTTCGATCCCGTCAACTTCGCAATCATCGACAAAACTGTCTGGGATACCCCTACTCCGATAGGAGGAACAGTTGGTTGGGAGGATGCGATCTGGAGTGGGTCTAATTCCGCCGTTATTTATGCTCACGACAATATTGGAATGCATCTATGGGCTTACAATGCAGCTACGCAGACCTACAGCCTGATCGCTGATTTTACTTCCCAGTATCATCCTGGTGATTACCTGTGGCAGATGAGTAAAAGCATTAACAATGATAACGTGTTCGCGTTTACTCGCCGCGACAGGAGATACCACGTCGTAGGTTATCTGGTTTGGAAGCGGGATACCAATCAAGTGATTTATAACGTGAATACAACTCGGCTGGACGAAGTTCAGGTTGATAAATCAGGAAGATATCTGGTTGTAAAAACAGGCCAACAGGGAGCTGGAGCTATTGAGGTTCGAGTAGTGGATTTGAGAACCTTGGCTGTTGAAAATCTAACAGACAACGGCCCTGATTATGCGCCCGGGCATTCCGATAATGGAAACAAGGTCGTTATTGGCGCTGACAATTGGAACAACCAGGTTACCTATCGCACTCTGGCAAATCCACATTCGTTTTACCCGCTTATCAATTATGGCAATGACTGGAGCCAGGATTACCATGTTTCGATGTTAGCAAATAATGAAAAGTGGGTCTTACTCAGCAGTTATTCAGGTGCAATTGGGACACCGGATGGTCCGTTCCACGATGAAATTTATCAGGTAGCTACAAACGGGAGTGGGTCGGTGCGCCGGCTGGCACATCATTTCTCAATTTATGGAGGCGATTACTATGCGAGTCCGCGTGCCGACATTAGTCGCAACGGCCATCTGATTGCATTTACAAGTAACTGGGGCGGTCGTCGTCGTAAGGATGTATTTATTCTGAAAATCCCTGTCGCCCCGTGAGGTCTCGTGCTGCTGATCGAGCTCTTTTTTAGACATCGGCGATCACCTGATCAAAGAGTGGGAGAGGCTGAACCCGCGGAACGAAGACGCATTTCGCGTTCGAACTGACCTGCAAAGGCGGCTAGTGGTCGCTAAGGAAAGCAGGAAAACCTGAAGTTGCCCGTCAAGCACATATTTGTGATTCATGACGACGCGGCCTTGCATCAGATACAGATCGCAAAACAAGGTGCCACTAGATACCGGACGACTACAGTCATAACACAGTCCGGCACGCATGTGGCGCAAGTGGTATTTGCGCTGTCGTGACATCGCGTGAAGTAAACGCTGGCTCATTTCCGAGGTTCCCTTTCATCGTTTTGGCCTCGCGTGACTTCTCGTTATTGAGAACTCATTCGCGGCTCTTTACCCGTGTAACTGCGGAAAATCCAGCGTGAGGTTACGCGGAAAGTATTATCCAACACCTAATGACGTGCAGGGTGCGGCCCTACTCGACTGACTGACAAATCGCTTTGCAGCTAGCGCGTGTCACTGCTTCCAGCTCAACAAACGCCGTTAACCTTTCATCCGCGTGGACAACAAACCGCTTTCCGTCATCGCGGTGCGCGTCGGCAATCTAGATTGTTCGCCCGCGAGAATCTACGGCTGAGACACAGCCCAAACTCCACTCGGCTTTACTCAGATTGTCAGCAACGATTTCCCAATACTTTATGGATCGCCGCATGTAGTTCCAAAAACGCGCTGAGTCTTTCGTCTGCCAGGACAACAAACCGACGACCATCACGGGCGTATGCCTCTGCAGTGAAGATTACACGGCCAGTTGAATCGGTCTCAGATGAGCAGCCCCAGCTGAAACCTGCTTGGCTGAGCTGTTCCGCTATGGCTGGTCAATCCGAAAAAGAATCGCAGCGAAAAACGTTAAAGGGACGAACGAAACCACCGTACTCACCGCCCGACCGAATGGCAGCGGACTCGGAAATCAGATCGACAACGCGTTGATCCTTACACGGGCGAGCTTCGTAATACGTATTGCGAATTCATGCTATCGGAAGTCGTTTTCGACGTGGCGCGACGGATTGCTACTCCGTTGCCACGAGATTTAACAGTTCTGATGTCCTTGAGGCCAAGTCGACTGAAGCGCCAGACTCAGGATTCCGAAATCGTCGGTTTCAAGGCGTCTGTTTTCATTTCAAAAAAGACGCGTTTTACGAGATGGAAGACCGTTTTTGCCTAACGAACAGCGGATTTACGAAGGACGAGAAGAAACAGGGCCGCTCTAGCACAAATTCTAGTACACAGACGGGCCAGACTTCGATTCCTGTAGGTTGCAGTGAGTGTAAAAATTTTCGAAACGTCGATTACCGGACGCTTGAGAAAAAGATGGCTCCAACAACGCTCCTAGTAAAGCTCAGATGAAACATGGCTCCTTATTAACGTCAGCGGGCAGATTCAACGAAGCGACCATCTACTGTGTTGCCCCGCCGCCAAACCGGTCGCCCATGTGTGTCAAGGAAGGCAGATCCGACTACTTCTCATGATTGTGGTTCAACGAAAATGTAGTAAGGGGGGAACACATGATGCACAAAGCTGTCATCTTGATGAGCGTCGTCCTCATGCTGTTACTGGCCGGAATCGCGTCTGCCACCGTGCCGCCGGAAGGCACTGGCCTGGCGGCCAGTTATCCTGGCGATGTAGGGATCGAGAGCGATCCCAGCGTCATTTGGGTGGAACGATTCGAGCAGCCCACCCTCACCGATTTGTTGAATATCTACAGCAATGGGAACATGGGGGATAATAAGGGGTCGGCGGGGATGGTCTTCTCCACGGATAAGCCCGCCGGGAGTCCCGGGACCCACTCCCTACAGATCACCCGCCAGCCCGGCTACTCCGAGTGGGCCGGGCACCTGTACAAGGCCTTCACCCAGGGGTACGACACCCTCTACATCCGCTACTACACCAAGTTCGCTCCCACCAGCGAGATGCCCTCGCACTTCGTGTGGCTGGGGGGCCTGAACCCGGTGTCCGCCTGGCCATCGCCCGATGCCGGTGTGCCTGGCGATGGCACCGATAAATTCAACGCCGGCTTCGAGCCCAACGGCGAAAGCGCCGACACCGATGGCACCTGGTCGTGGCGCTGGGAGACCTACAACTACTGGATGGAGCAGGTCGGCGGGTTCGGCAACCGGATGATGAGCATCTATGACGGTGACTGGACCGCGAACCACTACTGGCAGACTCCCTATAACGAGTGGATCTGTGTCGAGTTGATGGTCAAGCTGAATAACCCGACGACGGCCCACAACGGGGAGAACGGGATGTGGATCAACGGCGCGCTCCTGCGCCGAGGTGGCCAGGTGGTGAGCTACTTCCAGCAGGGATCTCCCCTGGGCTCCTGGGTCGGAGGCGGATTCGGCAGGTTCATGCCCGATCCGGCCGGCTCTCCCTTCGCCGGGTACCGCTGGCGCTCCACCACGGACCTGAAGATCAACTACATCTGGCTCGAGGACTACCTCAACCATGGAGCGCCCTTCGACACGGACACCAATCCGGACGCGTGGATCGATCACGTGGTGGTGTCCACCCAGTATATCGGCCCCATGGTCGCGGCCAACACCGCCCCCACGGCCATGTTCACGGTGAATACCAGCCGAGGCTCCGCGCCGCTGGCGGTAGCCTTCACCAACCAGTCCACCAACTCGCCCACGTCCTATAG
>DASXTB010000125.1:0-14172 GCA_036505615.1 Acidobacteriota bacterium | reverse complement strand
AACTTTTTGCCCACCCCAAACCAGAACGCAGTTTGTCTGCCTCCGGTTCGGCAAATCCAAAATCCATCAGGTCAGCCGGTGGTCATGGGTGATCAGTTCATCGGTCACCGTTCATCAGTCATCGGTCATCAGTCATCGGTCAGATTGATCATCGGTCAGCAGGTCAGCAGGTCGCTTAGATACCGGAACTGCCGACCTGAGGAACCGGTGATTTGAGGGCTTGTCGACCCGTTGACTTGAGGACCCGCTGACTTGAGGACCTGTTGGCCTGTTGACTTGAGGACCGTTGACTGATGACCGATGACCGATGGCTGTTGACCGATGATTGATG
This sequence comes from Acidobacteriota bacterium, assembly GCA_036505615.1. Classification (GTDB taxonomy): domain Bacteria; phylum Acidobacteriota; class UBA6911; order JACQSX01; family JACQSX01; genus DASXTB01. The sequence continues at coordinate 13,841 of DASXTB010000125.1, read as the reverse complement.
ACCGATGACTGCCTCCACTCTGTCGCGCGTTCGGCCCTCACGAATCGCCGCACTTTTCTGGCTCGTCTTTATCATTCGCGTCAGCTCTCTCATGTACTGGCAGTCGCCCACCGTAGACGAGGTAACGCACATTCCGGCCGGCTACATCTACTGGCACTGGAAGGATTTTTACGTCAATCGCGAGCATCCGGTCCTGGTCAAGCTGGTTTCCGCCGGCGGATTCGCTCTTAGCTACGGAGAAACCGCCTGGACGAAACGGCTTGATAGTCTGCAGACTTTTTTTGCCGATTACCCCACGCAAAAGACCCTCGCCGGACGCTGGCCCATGTTTATCTTTTCTCTATCTCTCCTTGCCGTTTTACAGGCAACGCTGAGGCGGCTTTTCGATCGAACGACGGCAGCCCTCTCGACAATCGCTTTGACCTTATTTCCGCTGCTAATAGCTCATTCTGTCTTTGTGCACACCGACGTGGCTGCCGCGCTGTTCTACCTCTCGGCATTTTCTATTCTTGCATGTTGGACTGCGGAGACTCGACGGGTCGAACGAATGGAGATGCAAGATGGTGCGTCGCTTCAGCATCCGCCCAGGCTTGCATGGCGATGGCCGGCCCTGCTGGGTGGCGTCATGGCGCTGGGAACGCTGGCTAAGTACTCAATGATGTTGGCTGTTGCAAACAGCATCATCGCCATTCTGTTCCTGGCCCCAAAGGGGAGGCGCTGGCGATCTATGGCGGTCTTTGTGGCCAGTTTCACATTCATCTTTATGCTGCTTTCCTGGTCCGGGTACGCGGGCCTGCGCGGTGATTTTGTCGAGCCGCACGCAGAATGGGTGAACTGGATTCCGATCCCCAGCTATTACAAGGAAGGATTGTTCATGCTGTGGCGTCATAACGCCGAGGGCCACGAAAACGTCTTCCTGATGAAGACCGGTTTTAAGGGCCACGTTGGTTATTTCCCCCTGGCGCTTCTCTTGAAAACCCCGATTCCGGTCCTGATCGGGATGGCGGCCGGAACTTTTATTGTTTTTTACAGACGCTATCCGTGGCGCTGGATTTGGCTCTTGTTCTTTACTACGTACTGGACCGGCGCCCTTACGAGCAATTTAAACTTGGGCGCCCGTCATATCCTTCCGGTTCTGGTATTGATGTGGGTCCCGCTTGCGGCCGCAGCGCAGGCTGCGTCGCTACTGAAGCGCTGGCGTGCGGCAAGTGTCGCGCTTTTTGCCTGGCTCGCGGTCTCTTCTTTTGCGCACTGGGGATCGGAACTGGCTTACTTTAATGAGCTGGTTGGCAGCCGGAATGGATGGAAGTATCTGGGAGATTCCAATGTCGATTGGGGCCAGGAATTGGGAGCGCTGGCGCGTTTTGTCCAGGCACGATCTCTGACGCCGCTCTACCAGGACTTGTTCACGCCGTTTTCTCTCTCGATGTATGGGGTTGACGCAGCCTCCCTGTCGGACGGCATTAAGGGAAACGGTCTTCGTCCGGGCTGGTATGCCATTAGCGCTCACAGGCTGGCGACAAAACAAGGGTCGGCTTATGACTATTTTCGCGCCGCGCAGCCCAGCGAGAGCTTAGGAGATTCCGTATACTTATATCGCGTGGAGTGATGTGGAGGGTGTTGGGTGTTGGGTGTTGGGTGTTAGGTGTTGGGTGTTAGGTGTTGGGTGTTAGGTGTTGGGGGTTAGGTGTTGGGTGGAAGGTGATGGGTCTTGGGTGTTGGGTGTTGGGTGTTGGGTGTTGGGTGGAAGGTGTTGGGTGTTGGGTGTTGGGTGTTAGGTGCTAGGTTTTGGCGTCGGATAATGGATGCTTGGGATCGGAATCCTTGTGACCCGAAACTTAAAAGCCGAAACTGGCGACCCGAAAGTTAAAAACCAAACCTCTGAAATCCACAGCCAAGGGTCAAACCTTAATCTGAAACCACGTTCCGAACACGCAAAAACCCAACACCCAATACCCAACACCTAACACCCAACACCCAACACCTAACCCCCGAACCCACAGATCTTAATCCCCAGTCCATTTCATCCAGACTTTGCGACTCCTCGGCCCATCCATCTCGCTGAAAAAGATTCCTTGCCAGCGTCCCAACTGGAGCTCGCCACCCTCCACAAAGAGAGACAGCGATGGACCAAGCAAGGTGGAGAGGAAGTGCGCCGGAGTGTTCCCTTCGGCATGCTCAAAGTGGACATTGGGAACCGATTTTGGGTAAGCGCGCTCCAGGTCCCGGCGCACGTCAGGATCCGCATTTTCGTTGATGCATAGTCCGGCCGTCGTGTGAGGGCAGTAAATATGGCACACCCCGTCCTTCCATTTGCGAGCCGAAATTTCATTCTGCACACGTTCGGTGATGTCGACCAGTTGCACCTTACGTTCTGTTTTCAGCGAGATTTCGATCATTGTTTGATCTCAAACTGAATCTCAACGTTGATCTGAATGGTGACTTGGCCGCTTTCAATTGGCGTTGGAGTTTCCGTCTTGGAGGCCATAGCTAGAGTCTCGTAAGCCCGCCGGATGGGCACCGGCCCGCCGCTTTCGCGAATCAAGTAGATTTTGCCCAGTTGGACTCCGGCAGCCGCGGCCAGGGCCTCCGCCTTGTTGCGCGCGTCCCGGACAGCTTCGGTGTAGGCGGATCTTCGGAGTCCTCGTGGATCCTTGAGCGTGAATTCCAGGCTGTTGACTGTGTTTGCGCCGGCTGCCAGCGAGGCATCGACTACTTGCGAGACCTTCTCGATCTGCTCCAGCTTGACAGTGACTTGATTGGTGACGTTGTAACCTACGATCCGGGGAGGGTTTCGCTTTTCCTGATAATCATACTGAGGGCTCACGTTGAACCTGGTCGTCAAGATATTTGCCGTGGGGATATTCAATTGTTTGATTGCGTCGACGACCGCCTGCATCCGGACAGAATTCTGCTCACGGGCCTCAGCGACAGTTTTGGCCTGTGTCGTTACTCCAAGTGAGATAACCACCATATCAGGTGGAACTTCTAATTTAGCCTCGCCGGTAGTGTATATCAGCGGTATTCGCGGGTTCTCTTGAGCGGCTGCGATGTGGCTGAAGAAAAGCAGGCTAGAAATGAAAATATTGAATTTACGCATCGTTGAAACTCCCTCCAAACATAACTCGATTCAGGAGACCGCGCCCACCGGCGCGGCTTTACAGACTCTCCAAAATCGGCGGACGCTCGTAGTGCCCAGACTCGAGCGAAGACTCGATTCGACTCGTTCAGCACCACTACTTATTAACGCAACCAACTGAAATTTCTTAGAAAAATGAATCGCCGCCCTGCCCAACCCCCAACCCCCAACACCCAACACCCAAGACCCGAACCTGATTACACTTCCACCCGTTCAACCGCTTTAACCACTTCCTCAAGCGAAGGCATGGCGGAAACTGTGCCGTGCCGGCCGACTTGGAGCGCCGAGGCGGCAACACCCCAGCGAGCGCATTCTATTCCCTTCATCCCACGGCAGAAACAGTGCAGGAAGGCGCCGTTAAACGTGTCGCCTGCGCCGCTCGTATCCATGACTTCAATGGACAAGGGGCGCAGAGGCACTATCTTTCCGGTGGACTTGTCACCCAGCAGCACTCCGCGCTCGCCTTGTTTGACTACCACCAGCGAAATCCCCTTCAACCAGCATGCGTCGACAATCAGGTGAACGTCGGGCAGGCGGGCGTTAAGCGCAGACTGTACGATGGAGATTTCTTCTGTAGAGAAAAATAGAATCTGAAGCAACGGAGCGATTTGGCTCAGATGCCGCGACGCTTGATCAGCGTGCCACAACTTCCTGCGAAAATTCACATCGTATGCGACCGGCCTTCGTTTTTCATGTGCCAGGTCCAGTGCCCGCTGCACCGCCCCTGCAGCGCTCTGCGAGATCGCCTGCGTGATCCCACTGGCAAGAATAACTCGGCTGTTTTCAATCCAGCGCGGCCGAACATCAGCGGGGCTCAGAGTGCTGGCGGCGCTGCCTGATCGATAATATTGGAAGTGCCTTTCTCCATGCGAATCTACGGCGATGAAATAAAGTCCGTTGGACCCACTGGCCGAAAAGGTGGTCTCCAGGTCAACGCCTAGACTGGAAATCGAATCTCGAAGGAACTTCCCGAAAAGATCATCGGCAATGCGCGTCACGTAGGCGCAGCGTGATCCCAGTTTGGCCGCCATAGCGACCGCGTTGAGAGTATCGCCCCCAAAGGAACGCCGATACTGGTCCGAGCCCGCTGGGTCGGGAAAGAACTCCACCATGCATTCGCCCATGGAAAGGATGTCCCATTCGTCAGGCATTTAGGCTCCCGTGCGGGCGTGATCCTCTGGAGCGATTCGGGGGACCGCGGCCCGGGCCACATGCGCGCACTCTGCCATAGTCTGTGCGTGCATGGCAAGGGACCTGGGGGTGCGCCACGCCGGTTAGTAAGGGCGGTTCGTGAACCGCCCCTGGATCACCCAGACCGATTTATCGCCGGTTCGGCAGCGCCGAAAGATGCGACCGCGAGCTTGAGAAGCTGGGGCGCGCCGCGCAAAAAGCGCGCTCTGCCCCCGGCTATGCTCTATGACCCCGCTCAGCGGGGTCTCCGTCTGCGGGTTGCGGTCGTTGCTGCAATATTTGGTCGCGACTCTGCCGCGCCAGGTCTCCGCGGTGAGTGCAATTTGTCAATTTTACTACCAATAGACAATTTTTCATTCCTTCGGAGCGAACGTGGAGATCGATTGAAAATTCCATCCCTTTCCCTCTGAAAATTGGGGATAAAGCGAAGCTCCATGTGATGCATACTGTCGGCGCTAGCAACTGGGAGCTATCAACTAGCAACTGGGAACTGGTAACTGTCCAACGGAGGACACATGTCTCAAGCAGAACTTCAGGGCAAGGTCGCGCTGGTCACGGGTGCCAGCAGCGGAATCGGATATGCGGCGGCAATATTGTTGGCTCGCGCCGGTGCAAATGTTGCAATCACCTATTTGCACAATCAGCGAGGGGCGGAGGAGTGCGCCGCAGAAATGAAAAGCTGTGGAGTAAAAACCCTTATGTTGCAAGCGGATTTCGGCGAAACTGGACAAGTCGCACAGACCGTAAAAGACGTACGCGATCGCCTGGGACCCATTGACGTTCTAATCAATAATGCAGGCTCGCTGATCAAGCGTGCCCGTTTGCTGGAGATCACGGACAAGGACTGGGATGCGGTGATTGATTTGAATCTGAAGAGCGTCTTCTTCTGCTGTCAGGCGGTGGCGCGGGAAATGATGCAGCGTCGCTCGGGAGTGATTGTCAACGTCTCTTCAATTGCCGGCCGCAACGGCGGAGGCCCTGGTGCGATGCACTATGCCAGCGCCAAAGCCGCAGTGATCGCATTGACCAAAGGACTGGCCCGCGAGCTGGCCGCCTACAACATTCGCGTCAACGCCGTAGCGCCGGGAGTAATCGACACGCCGTATCACAAAAACTTTTCCACTCCGGAGCTGATAGAAAACTTCGTCAAATCCATTCCGCTTGCACGAATGGGAACCTCTGAAGAGGTAGCCCAAGCGATCTTGTTTTTGACCACCGCGGCCTCCACCTACATCACCGGCGAAACCATTGAGATCAACGGGGGGATGATGATGTTGTAGTGCCCCCTCTTGGTAAGCCTTTTTTGCAACGCACCGGGCGAATATGTACCAGTTTTGGGTCGCAAGTCGAAAGTCGCAGGTCGCAGGGACCGGCGTCGCATTGAGCCCCGCGCCCTGGGCCCACATCACGGTTATTAAAACGGTAGCTCGAGCTTCAAAAAGTGCGGAAAACGCAAGGAGCCGCAAGCTGCTGCTGCAATCTGCGGCCAAATTCTTTAGCTATAGCTAGGCTTCGGCTCGGACTCTGCGCTTCTCAATGGGGACATAATCGCGGAGTTCGGCGCCTTTGTAGATCTGGCGAGGCCGTGAAATCTTTTGCTCCGAGTCTTGAAGCATCTCTTCCCACTGGGCAATCCAGCCGGCCGTCCGCGGAATGGCGAAAAGAACGGGGAACATGTCAAGAGGCAATCCCATCGCTTGATAGATCAAACCGGAATAGAAATCGACGTTAGGATAAAGCTTACGCGAAATAAAGTAATCGTCCTGCAGAGCGATGCGTTCCAGCTCCAGCGCCAGATCCAACAGGGGATTGCGGCCGGTTACTTCAAAAACATCATCAGCCAGCTGTTTGATTATCTTGGCGCGAGGGTCGTAATTCTTGTAAACGCGATGCCCAAATCCCATTAATCGACCCTCACCGGATTTCACTTTCTTGATGAACGCCGGGACATGGTCGATCGTCCCGATCTCGTTGAGCATTCGCAGTACGGCTTCATTGGCGCCTCCATGCAGAGGGCCGTAGAGAGCCGCGGTCGCCGCGGCTATGGCTGAGTAGGGATCCACCAAGGAGCTGCCGACGCCGCGCATCGCGTTGGTGCTGCAGTTCTGCTCGTGGTCGGCATGCAGGATAAACAGAACGTCTATGGCTCGTTCCAGAGCCGGATGCGGCTTGTATCTCACTTCGGTCATTTTGAACAACATGTTCAAAAAGTTGCCGGGATAGCTCAAATCGTTGTCCGGGTAAGAATAGGGCATACCGATCATATGCCGGTATGCGAAGGCGGCAAGCGTGGGCATCTTGGCAATCAACCGGAAGGTTTGCCGCTTGCGCGAGCCGACGTGATGGATCTGTCTGGCCTCCGGATAGAAAGTCGAGAGCGCGCCCACCGTGCTGATCAGCATTCCCATGGGGTGCGCGTCGTAATGGAAACCATCTATGAATTTCTTGATGTTTTCATGAAGCATAGTGTGGTGTGTAATGTTCCACACCCAGTCAGCCAACTCATTTTCTTCGGGCAATTCGCCATACAAAATCAGGTAGGCGGTTTCCAGAAAAGTGCTTTCCTCGGCCAGTTGTTCGATGGGATATCCACGATATCGAAGAATACCTTTGTCCCCGTCGATGTAGGTAATGCGGCTGATGCATGAAGCGGTGTTGGTAAACGCGGGGTCGTAGCTCATCAGTCCAAAATCGTCGTCCGAGAATTTTATCTGTCTTAAATCGGCCGCACGGATGGTTCCATCCTGAACAGGAATTTCGTACTTCTTCCCAGTCCGGTTATCAGTAATACTTAGGGTATCGCTCCTCATTCCTCTGCTCCCTTAACAAAAACCGCAATGAACGCCTGCACAATGATACGGTTTCTGCTACGCGCGCGGCCCTTTCATTGCTGGCACTCCATACTCATGTATCTTGCACTAAGCTCCCAAAAATGTCGAATGTCCAATCACAAAAAATTTCGACGTTCAGGCGACTTGCTCCCGCCGATGCGTTCCTGATACCCTGCTATGGACGGCCGCTGTCTGTATGAAAAAACCGAGTTCTCTGGGTGAATTAAAAGCGTCAGGTTATCGCTCTCGCTCCGTCAAAGACGAAGTGCGGAGCAACCTAATCCTGAAACTCAGGGAACGGCAAGGCTCGCTGTTTGAAGGCATCATTGGCTATGAAGAGACAGTTGAGCCGCACATCGTCAACGCCATCCTATCCAGGCATAACTTCATACTGCTGGGCCTCAGAGGACAGGCGAAAAGCAGGATTCTGCGGAGTTTGCTGACTTTTCTGGACGCTGAGATCCCGGTGGTGGCCGGCTGCGAGATCAATGACGATCCCTATCGCCCCCTGTGCCGGGCCTGCCGCGAGCGGTTGAACGAACTGGGCGATGATCTTTCGGTTGCCTGGCTGCCTCGCTCCGTGCGATATGTTGAAAAACTCGCCACGCCTGATGTGACCATCGCCGACCTGATCGGGGATATCGATCCGATCCGTGCAGCCAGAGAGGGACGGACGCTGGGAGACGAGCTTACCATTCACTACGGCTTGTTGCCGCGCGCCAATCGCGGGATCTTTGCCATAAACGAATTGCCTGACCTGGCGCCCAAGATTCAAGTGGGCCTGTTCAACATCATGCAAGAGGGCGACATCCAGATTAAGGGCTATCCGGTGCGGCTTCCGCTGGATGTTTTGATGGTTTTTTCCGCAAACCCCGAAGACTACACGGCCCGTGGCAAGATAATCACTCCACTGAAGGATCGCATCGGCTCGGAAATTAAAACCCATTACCCGACAACGGTGCGCGATGGAGTGGACATCACTGCGCATGAGGCCTGGAGTGACCGCCAGGCCGAGCTGCGTGTAATGATTCCCTCATTCATTCGAGGCATTATCGAGCAGGTGGCTTTTCTCGCGCGCGAGGACCAGCGCGTTGACAAGCGCTCCGGAGTTAGCCAGAGGATGCCCATTAGTTGTTTGGAGAACGTCATCAGCAACGCGGAGCGTCGCGCGCTGGTCAGCGACGAAAAAGTTGCGGTTGCGCGGCCGGCCGACATCTACAGCGCTCTTCCTGCGATCACCGGGAAGATGGAGCTCGAGTATGAGGGAGAGTTGCGCGGCGCCGAAAATATCGCGCGTGAGTTGATCCGCGGCGCGATACTGCGGCTGTTTTCTCAATATTTCCTCGGAGTCGAGACACGCCAAATCATAGAGTTCTTTGAGCTCGGAGGCTCCTTGAAGCTTGACAGTATGGCGTCTACCAAGTCTGCGCTCAGAGAACTGAAGAAAGTCCAAGGCTTGCTGGAGAAGGCCTGCAGCATTCATGATGACCAGGAATCCCACAGCAAGGAAGATGGTTATCTGGTGGCCGCCGCTGAGTTTCTGCTGGAAGGATTGTACGCGCAGAAAAAAATCAGCCGCAGTGAGGAACGAGGCTACAGCCGCAGCGAAGAAAAGAGGGAAGAGCGGTTTTACGAAGATTTCCAAAGAGTGAAGAAACCGCTGAACTAGAGTTTTTGAATCCCGGGTTCCGGGTTCCGGGTCTCGGGTCTTGGGCCTTGGGTCTTGGGTTTCGAGTCAGGTCTTGGGTCTTGGGTCCTTGGTTTCGGGTCTTGGGTCCTGGGTTTCGGGTCTCGGGTCTTGGGTCCTGGGTCTTGGGTTTTGGAGTTGAAATTTCAGGACCCAAGATTCAAAACCCAAGACCCAAGACCAGAACCCAAGACCAGAAACCAAGACCAGAACCCAGGACCCAAAACCCAAAACCAAAGACCCATGCCAAAAGTGATATTCGGCCGCTGGACCGGCGAAGATTGGGACTCGATCAGCCTGGAGGAGTTGATCAATCGATTAAGCGACCAGCTCCTGAACAGCGGTTTTCTTGACCCCTATTCAAATTTCTACAGGCAAACCAGCGACCTGGATTTGGAAAGTCTGTATCGCGCGCTAATAGATGCTTTGATTGAACAAGGTCTCCTGACCGAGGAGCAGCTTGACCAATTTTTGGACGCAGACGGGAATCCCAACGAGAAGTTTCGTGAAATTCTGGATGGCTTGATCCGCAGAATGCTGCAAGAGGGATATCTTAAGGAAGCCCCAACACAGCATAGCGCGCACAAGGGAACCGGAAAGAACGCTCCTCCCGTCCGCTTTGAGATCACTGACAAGACGGTCGACTTTCTGGGCTTCAAAACCCTGAAAGATTTGTTGGCATCTCTGGGAAGAAGCAGCTTCGGACGGCACGATACAAACTATCTGTCAACCGGAGTTGAGGCTTTTGAGGCAAGCAAACCCTACGAATTTGGCGACTATCTCAACCTGGATATAAGCGAGACTTTGCTCAACAGCATGACCCGCCAGTGCAAGGAGGCTGCCAGCCGGGGGCAAGAGAGAGTAGACGTGCTGGCATGCTTGTCCAGCAATTTGCAGTACGCGGACCTGATGGTCCGGCAGACTGAATATCAGAGTTCCTGCGCTACGGTGCTTTTGTTGGACACCAGTCATAGCATGATTCTTTATGGTGAAGACCGGTTCACTCCGGCAAAGAGAGTCGCTCTGGCTCTTTCGCACTTGATTCGCACTCAGTACCCGGGCGATTCGCTTCATGTAATTCTGTTTCACGACAGCGCCGAAGAAATTCCTTTGAAAAAACTTGCCCACGTGAAGGTGGGACCTTATTACACCAACACACGAGAGGGGCTGCGTCTGGCGCGCAGCGTCCTGGATCGGGAGCGAAAAGACATGCGCCAGATCATTATGATCACCGATGGCAAACCCTCTGCCGTTACGTTGCCCAATGGTCAGATCTACAAGAATGCGTTCGGACTGGATCCGATGATCATCGGCGAGACTTTCAAGGAAGTAGGCTACTGCCGGCGAAACGGCATTTTGATCAACACGTTCATGCTGGCCCGTGACCATTACCTGGTCGAATTCGTGAAAAAGGTTTCCCAGATCTGTCGCGGCAAGGCGTACTTTGCCACCACGCTCAATCTGGGACAGTACATCCTGATGGACTACATGAAAAGGAAAACCCGAACAATTCATTAAGGAGTGGAAATGCTGAAGAAATCGTGGGTCGTGGCGATGGGGTTGGCTTTGTTTTTACTGCCAGTGATTGCCCAAGATGAGAAGGATGCCAAAGAAAAGGAACGGGAAGTTTTGGTCAAACGGCTGAACGAGCTTGGCATTAAGGTAAATAAGCAACCGGTGATGCAAGCTGAAGTGGTCACCGTGGCTCTCGATACCGGAAGGATGGTGGTCAAGCCGGTAACAGCCGAGAAAAATATGGTGCTGGCCATCAATGAGAAGCCGGTGGTCAAGAATAAGAAAAAAAATATGGAAATAAAGGAGCTGAAGCGGGGAGATAAAGTCATTCTTCTTCTTGACCCGAAGACAATGGCGATCAACGAGATTTACCTGGATAGAAAATGACCCTTTATCAGTCCTTGTCTTCTATTGCCCAGAAGTAGAGAGCCACCAGCAGAGCAATCACGATGATCGCAGCTAGAAGGAAGAAAAGAGCGAAGTAGAAACCCATAGTAACAGGAAACTAGCAAGAGCGGGGATTACAAAAAAAGGCGCCTTTCGGCGCCTTTTCTTTTTTCGGATCAGAGAGGCCCTTATGCCACGTCGAAAGCGTCTTCTGCTTCTGCCAGGGCGTCCTCTTCTTCGGCGGGGAGATTTACTTTCTCCAGCGCCTTGATGTCGGCTTCTGAGTAAGAACGGGTCTTGCGACTATACAGTTGTCCATTCTTCGACTTGCGAATGAGATAGAGATCATCCCAGCATTTTTGGCAGCGATCCAGATGGTAGAGAGTGTCGAGCTTCTCATCGAGTTCCATCCGTCCCTCGGCAAAGGCCGTGAGTTTCCGTCGGCTGCACCCATTGAGGGCCGCGCGCGAACGAAAAACCCTCCTCTTTGCTTGAATTGCCACGGGCGGTTTTAAGGAAATCTCAGGAGTCGTAGATTTGACTTTGACCGTTATCTCTTGAGCCCGTTTTCTAGAAATGAGCCGAGGAATCCGCCTGGCTTTAATAGCTTTCCCCCGGGCCCTCTTTGTGGAGACCCTCGGCCTTGAGACGACTCTCTTCGCTCTGGCTACAACCCGCACCAACCTACGAGGCTTAGCCTTGGCTCTCCTGATTTTACGAGCGGTTTTCATTGTGTTTATCCTTGAGCTTTACTTTCCCGATAAAAGGAAAGGCAAGTTTGAACGATTTTGCGAAAAACGCAAGCGAATTTCTACCCCGACAAATAGTTTATACGCATTTCTGTGGAAAAGTGATTCCTTCGGCGGCTTTTCCACAACCGATAGCATCACTTAAGTCCCTCCAAAAGAATAAATTACCGTTAGAAAAAGATTTTCACACCTAGGCCTGTGGAAAACTTTTGGCGCGGCTTTCTTGTCGAACCCCACCGGGAGGCAGGAAATTCACCGTGGGAAGAGCTGAAGTTGATAAAATGCAACACTTTTGAGGCAGATTCGGCACTTAGGGAATAGTTACTAAAAGAAATATGAGTAAAACTGAAAAATTGACTGAATTAGTCGGGCTTCCCCTGGATGAGTTAAAGGATGACGTTATCTCAATGCGGGGCCTGCAGAGAAGAATCATGCCCGCCGCCAGCGAGACTGTGGTTTTTGATGACTACGATATTTACGGTAGGACCGTCCCGTTGGCTATCGTAGGCGGCGATTTTTACGATTTCGTCGAGCTTGAAAGGAAGTTTGGAATCAAAAACCGGTTTGGAATCATCATCGCCGATGCTTCCGGTCATGGCCTGTCGGCCGCCATGTTGATTCGGGACTTCAACACTGCCATCTACACCGGCATTTCCTTCCAGTCCCATTATGAGAAAGAGACCACCCCGCTTCTGTTCAACGAAATCAACAAACGGATGTACAACTCATCTCAGCCGAACCAGTTCATCTCCGCCTTTTACGGTGAGCTGCATCTGGATGGTCTCTTTAAATACATCAATGCCGGACACTTGGCGCCCATTGTGCTGAAGGGAAATAACGAAATCATAGAACTGAATGAGGGAGGGCCGGTTCTTGGGGCCGTGTATGATTTCGGCGGCGAGTATCGGGTGGGAAGTATCAATGTGGCGCCGGAAGACGTGCTGACCCTGTTCACGGATGGAATTGTCGAAGCGACCAACCGGAAAGGCGAGGAATTTGGCCTGCACCGATTGGTGGAAACAATCGCAAGAAATCGAAAGAGAAGCTCGAGGCAGATTTTTTCCGCGATCGTCAATCGCGTAAAGCGGTTTCGCAGCGAGATTTCAGACGACCTGACTCTTATTGTGGTCAAGCACGGCGGGAGGTTGAAGCGATCCAAGCTGAAAAAAGCCTGACCGCGGCTCAGTCGGGTCATCGCATCCGAAAACGGAGGGCTTCCGGAAGTGCCAATCAGAAACCTTTTCTCGTATACTCTTACTTCTCGGGCGGCTCACCGCGCACTTGTCAGAGGCAGAGTCGCAACGGACAAAAGGTCCAATCATCCGGATACAGGGAGTAAATTGAATGATTTCTGCAACCAGAATTCGTAAAGGAATGATTTTGATTCACGAGGGTGTTCCGCACCGGGTTCTTGAGTTCCATCACCATACCCCGGGGAATCTCCGTGCCATGGTTCAAACGAAGCTGCGCAACCTGAAAACCGGCGCCAGTGCAGACGTTCGGTTTCGCGCGGCCGATACGGTGGAAAAAGCGGCGCTGGAAGAACATGAAATGGAATATCTGTACAGCGATGGCGACATGCACCATTTCATGAATTCACAGAATTACGAGCAGCTGGCATTGCACAGCGAAGTCTTGGGGGATGCGGTCAATTACCTGACACCGAATTTGAAGATACAGGTGGAATTCTTCGAAAGCAAGCCCATCGGTATCGAGCTTCCTTCCGTAGTTGAAATGACCGTTGTGGAAACCGAGCCAGAGCTGAAAGGTGCCACCATCAGCAATGTCACCAAGCCGGCAAAACTGGAAACAGGCATGGTAGTCCAAGTCCCTCCCTTTATTAAGGAAGGAGAGCGAATCCGCGTCGACCCCAATGATGGCCGTTACATTGAGCGAGCGCGCTAAAACTAAGTCACAGGTCGCAAGTCGCAGGTCGCAGGTCGCAGGCCGGCGGTGCCCGGGAGAGCTGGGAGCGCACGCATCTTGCGTGCCGATGCCATTAAAAGAACAGCACGCTGGAAGCGTGCGCTCCCAGCCGTCCTTGGACCTTCGACTTGCGACCTGCGACTTGCGACTTTCAAGCCATATCTCGCCTGATTTCGGTTATATCGTCCATGTATGACACGAGCGCGTCGGGGATTTTCACGGACCCATCCGCCTGCTGGTAGTTTTCGAGGATTGCCAGCCAGGTTCGTCCCACAGCCAACCCGGAGCCGTTTAAGGTGTGAAGCAGCCGGGGTTTTGACTTTGCGTCTGAGCGGTACCGAATGTTGGCGCGTCGAGCCTGGAAGTCCTCGAAGTTGCTGCAGGAGGATATTTCGCGGTACCGCTGCTGGCTCGGC
>DASXTB010000124.1:0-9661 GCA_036505615.1 Acidobacteriota bacterium | reverse complement strand
GGCCGGGAGAAGTATCATGCCGACGGTATTGATCGCCGATGATAGTTTGAGTGTTCGCAAGGTAGCCGAGCGATTGCTCATCGCCGCCGGGTTCGATGTCGCCCTGGCCGCGAATGGCGAAGAGGCTTTGGAGCGCTTTTCAGCCAGCAAGCCGGATGTCCTTATCGCCGATGTGATCATGCCGGACAAGAGCGGATTCGAGGTCTGTGCCTACGTCCGCTCCCATGCGACCCTCTCCGGAACGCCGGTCTTGTTGATCTCTGGCGTGGTGGACGAGGAAATCACCCGACAAGCGGCTGCCTGCCGTGCCGATGGCGTGATCAAGAAGCCATTTCACGGCACTTCTCTGCCCGATCGTGTCCTCGCATTGCTGGCATCGAAGCAGCGGGCCGCCCTTGCCCAGCCCGAGCCAACGCATGTCCCGAAGCCAAAAAAACACGCTGATTATGAAAATATTCCGGGTGCCGCCTCGCCATCCAAGATCTCTGGGATCACGGAAGATCACCTCAAAAATGTTCGGGTGCCGGACACGGATAACGCCTTTGAAAATGCCGCAGTGCCGAAGATATTTCGGATCACCGAAGATCAACTCGGAAAGGTTCTGGAAACTGCGACGTTGGCTAGGGATGTCGAATCGCGTATGAGCGAAGCGCAGCATCGTACAACCGAGCTCGAGCAAGAGAACTCCGCATTTCGTGAAGCCGCGATGAGCGCGGCGGCGCGTATTCGGGAGCTAGAAGTGACGCTGGCGGAGCAGCAGAAACGTCCTGGAGCGCTCGATGAACAGAACTCCGCATTTCGTGAAGCTGCGATGAGCGCGGCCGGGCGTATTGGGGAGCTGGAAGCGACACTGGCAGAGGAGCAGAAGCGTACCGGGGTCCTCGAAGAGCAGGACTCCACATTTCGTGAGGCCGCGATGAGCGCGGCGGGACGCATTCGGGAGCTGGAAGTGACACTGGCGGAGGAGCAGAAGCGATCTACCGTGCTGGTGCATCGGGTTGGGGAGATGGAACACGCGGCGTCCTGTGCCAGAAAACTGGCCGACATTTTTGCAGAGATCGGCCGCCTCGGCCCTAAAGCATGACGCGCGTAGTAAACATCAGGTAAGAAAGATGGACGTACACGTGAATCCGATTGAAGGAGAGTTTCAGGAAGAGGTCCTGCGGGTGTTCGCGCTGGAGGCCCTGGAATGGATCCGTCAAATTAAAGTGGCTCTGCTGGAACTGGAGGGCATCCCGGAGGCGGCGCGTGCACATATCCTCTACGAGAGTATTCGACGGAACCTCACGAACTTAAAAGGCTCAGCGGCGACTGTCGATCTCCCCTCCATGGGAAATCTCGCCTTTATGCTCGTGCCGCTCTTGCAGCACATGCAGAAGGATCGAGGCGTTGCGACCTGGGACTATTCCGGCCCGCTGCAGCAAGGGCTCGGGGCATTGTCATCGGTGATCCAAGTTCTGGCGATGACCGAAACCAAAGGACTTGTGGTGGGAGATCTCGAAAGTATTACGCGCGGACAGGCCGACGCGCTCCAAAACGCAGTGACCAAGGCCCGTAGTACTCCTTCCGTCGCAGTGGAGCGTCCCGAGTCTGACACGTATTTGGTGGAGACGGGCAAGATCATTGCCGCACTCTTGCCTCTCAAGCGCGCCCGTTCGTTTACGCCGGCTCCTACCCGGAAATTGGCGGAACTTGTCTTGAGAAGAGTCCATGCTGCGCAGGAGATTGAGTCCTCTACGGTGCCGGCGGTTTCATTGAGCCATATTATGTGCGAACTACGGGACGCTGACGAGCGATTCCTGGATGAAATGCGGCAACGCAGCGCGGCGATTCAGAAGGTCTTGGAGGAACTCAAGACCGATTCTATTGGCAGCACCGATTACCAGTCGAGGATCCGCACGGCTCTACGGGAAATTGCCTTTCTATATCCTTTCATAGCGGCGGTTGATGCCACAGAGATCCTGGAATTTCTCCATGGCTTGGAAACCGTTCTGATCAATATGCTCTATAAGCAGATTACTGTTCCCACCCAGCACATGGATGCCGTCGGGACCCGGTTGGCCACACTGGGCGTCATGGCACAGGAGTGTGTCGATCTTGGTCGGACGGAATGGGCGGACCTCGAGAAAATTTTTACGGAGCTACTTGGCGATTATTTCAACCCACAGGCTTCTACCTCCTCTGCCATCCATCGCGCCTCACCAAGATAGTGCTGCTTATGGCAGACACTGTGGGCTCGTTCCTCTCTTATGCCCGTTGACGTCCGCATCGCGCTGCTTAGAAAACGCCGGATATCGAAAGGGAGTGTTGGTGCCGAGGGACAGAATCGAACTGTCGACACCAGCCTTTTCAGGGCTGTGCTCTGCCAACTGAGCTACCTCGGCACCGTGTTCTATCCAATGGAAGGCATGTGAGCGTAATAGGCGTTTCGTTCTGAGCTCCTGTGTCCACAGGCTTGCGATCCGAGGAGACGCTTCTATTGCGAGCATTTCTTGCCCATGCACAATACCGTATGGTCTTAACTCGGTCAAGATCAAAGGGGACTGGAAAAGGCAATTGCCTGAGCCCGGCTTTAAAGCAGCACCGCTGGTCGTCAACAGCTAGGAACTACACCTCAGTTCCCGAGGCGCAGGTCAACACACAAAACGGATGACGGTGCGGGCAAAAAAAGATTGACTGACAACTCTTCACAGGGTACCGTTCCCGGACGTGTCCGGCAAACTACTGACCACGCTGAGTGTCAACGTGTCACGTCCCATCCGTACGGAGGCGTACTATTGAAGTGATGACAGCATCATTCTCGAAACGACTTACTTTGCGCGTGCTTTTCATGACGCTGCTCATGAGCGCGTGTGATCCATTGCTGACCCGCACAACCAGCCTGGCTCAACAACAGGTCGCACCGATACGCGTCTCCGGCGGCCAAGGCATTTTGTCTTTGTCTCAATTTACGAATCCGGCGCTACTCGGGTCTCTCTACTCGACGCCCTTGTTTCCCTTGACCGGATTGTATCCCGTCTATCCTGGAAACTTCGTGCCCATCATTCAGGAGAATGGCCTTTCGGTGGGACCGGTCGTCTTACATCCCCATATGGGATTCGCCGAAATGTACACAGACAATGTATTTCGGACTGATACCAAAAGAACAAGCGATTTTTTCCATACGCTGGCGCCAGGAATTCAGGCTCAATTGCCCGTCTTAGGGCGTCACATGTTTCTCCTTGATTACCGGACCAATCTGCAGTATTACGAACGAACTCCTTCCAACGACGTCCAGGACCAGACCGCGTCAGGACAAATTAAACTGGATTTTCCCGGCGGTCTGAAGGTCGATCTGTTGGGCGAACATAAGGTCGGCCATGATCCGCGCGGGACGGCGCTCGATATTCAAACCCTCGAAGTAAACAAATGGCATTCGAATAGCTTTGCAGCGGTGACCGAATATTACGAAGGCCAAGTCGGCGCACGGCTGACGGCGCAAATGATCCGTTGGAACTACCAAAATAATAGCCAGGATGTGGTCCGCGATCGGCTCAGTAACTATGCCGCGCTGACTCTTCTTGGTCATATCACTGCTCAGACTTCTGCGCTGGCTAATTTTGGTGTGGAGCAAGAGATTTACGATCAGAATAAGAATCTCGACAGTGCGATTTACACTGTCAGCGGCGGCGGACGGTGGGATGTCACGGCCTTGACGTCCGGAGAGATCCAACTCGGGGCTCAATTTCTAAAATTTACCCACAGCCCGGTCAATCAACCGGGTCCGGTGTTAAATACCTTTCGACGGGACCGGGATTCCTCCTCAAATTTCTTTGTCATGGGAAATTTGACCTGGAACCCGACATCGTTTGAGGTCGTCGGCCTGCAGGCCTACCGTACAATTCAGCAAACGGCTCTAGCTGGCACGCAGTTCTTTGTTGCGACAGGCGTCAATCTGTCCTTTGTCCACAACGCGACTGATCGGATCGCCGTCACCGCGAACCTCGGCTATGAGAATGATGCGTTCTCCGGCACGACAGCGATAAGCGGCGCGTCAGCGCGGTCTGATACGGTAAAAAACCTTGCCCTGGGATTCCGCTATCGTACGGTGAAGTGGTTAGGCGCGAGTTTTCAGTATGCGTACGAAGACCGTTCTTCCGACATCAATAGATTTGCATATCATGCCAATACCTTTACGCTTGCTCTTGAAGCACTGTTTTGAGGGCGCGCCTATAAAGAGCGGTGTAAGAATACCCCTCTCAGTATTAATTTCCCCGTTGCGTCAGGCCGGTGGCAATTGACACGTCAATAAGTCTTTGCCGGTGAGCCCATATGAGCAGTTGTTGGCGATCGCGCACGTCCAGCTTGCTCAAGATGCTGGTGAGGTGATGGCGCACGGTCGTGACGCTGATACTGAGACGCTCAGCAATCTCCCGATTCCTTAAACCTTTGCCGATGAGCTGAGTGATCTCACGCTCTCGTATGGTAAGAATGCTGAAGCGTCCTAAACCGTGTTTGTCCTCCCTTGCGTCCTGCATAGGATCTATCGCCAGTGGAACGCGCTGGGCCCGTTCCGCATGGACGGGCGGCTGGGTGATGATAAGACTTTCGATCAAGGCGATGAGAACACCAGGAGGCTGAATTTTTAAGACGACGCCTGCCGCCCCCGAACAAAGGGCTTTTCGGGTTAGTTCTTCATCCTCTAGATCACTTAATACGATGACAAGACAGTCTTTGGCGGCTGTCTGCATACTATCCATTAAGGTGTCTATTTCTGCACCAAGGATATCTATGTCTATCAGAATCACATGTGGCAACTCGCGACCTGCGATTTCAACAGCCTGGCTTGCGCTGCTGGCTTCTCCTACGACAGCAAAATCTCGGTGATTCTGGAGAATCATCCGTACGCCCGCCCGGACGATTTGGCTGATACCGACAATCAGCACTCTGATCGTTTCTCGATGCTCCTTGTGCATGCGAATCCTAGGTGTATAAATCGTATATCTTAGCGAGAATACTCATGAGCAGTAACACGTTGGTCCCGTAGGCCAATCCGTCTCTGGTGAGCTAGAGGGTACTAGAGTTTCGCTAGACCAGATTGATGAGCTACAATAAGTAGCTTCTGGCGGCTAGAGACACCCAGCTTGTTGAATATATTCGTCAGGTGATGTCGTACGGTTGTCTCACTGATAAATAGCCGTTCAGCAACATCCTTATTTCTCAACCCTTCGCTGATGAGTGCGATGACCTCCCGCTCTCGGCTCGTTACATTCGTAAAGGTTTTTGTCGGCTCGAAAGACGAAATCGCCGCCGGGACTTTGTGATACAGGCCTTCGATGGCGGCGAAAATCACAGCCGCAGGCTGTATTCTTAATACGACTCCTGCCGCGCCCGAACACAAGGCTTCACGAGTCAAGTGCTCATCGTTTAAGCCACACAGGATCAGGATATGGGTATCTTTAGCTCCCGCGCGGAATTTGCGGATGAGAGCTGAGACATCGCCGCCGGGCAGATCCAGATCCATGACGATGACATCTGGTTTCTCCTGGCTTGCTATTTCCACCGCATCACTGCCACGAATCAGCTCACCAAGGAGCAAAATATCGGGGTGAGCAGCGAGGATCATGCGTAATCCCGCACGCGTCATGTAATTGCTGCTAACTACCATTACCCTGAGTGGCTCTGTTCTGCCTCCCAGGGTGTTCATAGTGAAGGATCGGCGAGTCGATATTCGAGTAGGTGTCGCTAGTGCAAGGGCGCCATTCTTTGTACTCATATCCACACTTCTCTCTGCGTTGTGGGTCGTAGAGATTCACGCTACCCTGTCTATGCAGACAGTTCAAGGCGGCACCTGGTGGCCCTGGGACCCTTTCGTAGGGGGCGCAATGTGCTCTTTCTTGCCCTCAACCGCCAAACATACGGGGCGGCACGGCACTCTGATTTAAACGGGAACTTGGTCGATACCTCCGCATGAACCAAAGGAAAGTCTTATGCAAAGTATTTGGTGCCTAGAATCTGTGCGCGGTTCGCAACTTTCGGTCCCCGTGTGGTTTTTCACAGATGGCCGTCTGCGCTCAATGCGAACAGATTCAGTGCCTTTTACTCTTTAGGCTAGAGAAGCACGCAAACTGAATGCCCCCGTGTAAGTCTTTGATTATGTGAAGTTTGTAAGACTTTCAGCGAGAACAGTGTCAAGAATTCCGTCAGTAGAAGACGGGTGTGTTTAGCCCGCGCTGGCTCCCGATGGCGTCAGACAGGTCTCGTATCTAAGTCAATACGCTAAACTTCCCTGTCTTGTCAGGCAATCCCTGACAACAAATATCCCAATCAAAAATGGCACATTCATACGATGCGAAAACTCCCTCTTTCCTATTAAATGAACTGGTGCCCACAGAAGATCCCCGGGATCTGCCGGGAATCACGGTTTACCAAATTGCTGAGTCCTCCACTGAGAATGGCCATTGCCGTCCTTGGACTGAGAGGGCGAAGCTATGCGTTTGTTGAGCATCCTCATGAGGAAATGACGTACGGTTGGCTCACTAATCAATAGTCGTTGATCAACATTCTTGTCTCTTAATCTCTCCAGTCCCCTACGAAAGGATCCAAGGCCCTCCTGTGCCGCCTTGAATCGCCCCCCTGGAGAGACTAGGTTGTCATCACTAAGACTCTGAACGCAGAGAGAAGTGTGGATATGAGCACAAAGACTGACGCCGCTTTACCGGTGGGACTGACAGGGCGAAGCTATGTCAGAGTCTGCACCTCTCACATCTTGCGAAAACTCCTAACCATGCATTCCTTGCCGCCTAGCTGAACGAGTCACCGTAGAACGCCTACGCGTTTGCCCATGAACGCCGGGAACCATGACCAGTAACGAGCGCGATCGGAAATCGGAGCAAAAGAAATGAATCAAAAGCCGGGAATCATCACAGTGAAGCCCTCCCAAGCGGACGGGTCAGAAAATACTTTTGCGGAATACGTCGATATCTGGCGACGGCACGTGTGGCTGATTGTCATTTTGACCGTGGGGTCCGCCATTGCTGCAGCGGTGTGGTCATACATGCAGACACCGGTTTATGGCGCAAAAGCGACAATCGTCATTGA
Source organism: Acidobacteriota bacterium (assembly GCA_036505615.1). Classification (GTDB taxonomy): domain Bacteria; phylum Acidobacteriota; class UBA6911; order JACQSX01; family JACQSX01; genus DASXTB01. Next base: position 2,581 of record DASXTB010000124.1, on the reverse strand, counting down.
GCAGGAAAGTCCTGGTGCCCTGGAAAAGGATAGGTATCGTGCTGCGGACACCAGCCCAGAATACTTTCAGACTCATTTTGAATTGATGAGGAGTCATCACGTTCTTCAAAAAGCGGCAGACCTCCTCCGCCTTTCGGAGCAACCAGAATATCAACCCCAGCCGTCTGCTACAAAGAAGACAATTCTGGCGATCCTGCCAGAAGCCATCCGGGAATTCTGGAAGCCGAGTGAAAACGTAGCCGAAAGTTCTCAGGAAGAAAAGCAAGATCGTCTGCTGAGGAGTTTCAGCAACCATATCGAAATTATGCCGATCCGAGGAGCGAGGTTGGCTCATATTACTGTGAATTCTGAAGATCCGAAGTTCGCGGCGGAGGCCGCCAACACATTGGCCTTTGTTTATATCGAGCGTACTCAGGAGATAACCTCGAATTCAAAAGAGAAGGCCGCGCAGTGGTTTACCGCCCATCTCGATGAATTACGTAATAAGGTTCAAACCTCTCAACAGGCGCTGTATCTCTTTCGCGCGAAACATGGGCTTCTGGAAGGACAGGAGCAGAAAGCAGTGGCTGCTCATAAGTTCGTCGAAGTGAATTCAGAACTTCTCAGAGCGGAAATGAAAAAAACCGAGGCCCAATCACGGTACGAGCAAATCGAATCACTGCTTCGCAGCCGGCCTGAAAAGGGAGCGACCGACTGGTCAAATTTGGATGCCTCGACCGAGGTGCTAAGCTCACCGCTGATTCAGACCCTGCGGACCCAGGAGATCACGGCGTCAGGACAGCTAGCCGAGCTGTCGGACAAGTATGGCCCCCTTCATCCAAAGTTAGCTCGAGCGAAGGCGGAGTTGGAAGCTCTCCGCGAGCGGATCCAAAATGAGATTCATAAAATTCGCGACTCAGTTAAACGTGAGTATGATATGTCGCTGGCGCGTGAACGCGCGATTAAAGATTCGGTCAATCGGCATAGCAAAGAAAAAATTCAGCTCGAGCAGTATGAAATTGAGCATGGCATGCTGGAGCGGGAAGCACAAAGCAGTCAACATTTGTTTGATATGTTCCTGAAGGTATCGAAAGAAGCCGATCTCTCGTCTGGGATGAGAACCAATAACGTCTACCTGGCGGATCCTGCCGTGCCAACCTCGATCCCGGTGAGACCCAGAAAAAGTTTAAACACCATGCTGGGACTCCTGATGGGCTTCATGGTGGGTCTTGGCGTCGCTTTTATTCGAGAGTCTCGCGATAGAAGCCTCAAAGGGCCTGATGATGTGGAACGGTATCTTCCCAGTGTTTCGTTGCTAGGCATGGTGCCTCTGCTGTCGAAAAGGGATGCTGCGAACGGGACACTCCAGCTTCCCGCAAACTCCATCGGCCCCGTCGCCGAAAGTTTTCGCACTATCCGAACCAGCTTGCTGCTTTCTAGTCCGGATCAGCTGCCGTCATGTGTCCTGATAACAAGTCCGGGAGGGAGTGAAGGGAAAACTACCCTTGCGGTGAATCTCGCAAAGGCAATGGCTCAATTAGAGGATACCCGGGTCATTCTGATCAATGCTGATCTTCGGCAACCCGAACCTCATCCCATCTATGCAATTCAAACGGGTAATGGTAAACCCAAGGGCCTCGCCGATTTCTTGGCGGCCAGTGCAGATGTCCGGGAGATAGTCCATCAGACCGAAATAGCCAATCTGACCGTGATACCCGGAGGTCTATGTCCTCTCAATCCGTCCGAATTGCTCCACTCCAAACATATGAGCAGGCTGCTGAGGTCACTTCGCGAAGAAGGGTTCCACATAATACTGGATGCACCGCCGACCTTGCCGTTCGCAGATCCTGCGATTCTAGCGTCGCAGGTTGATGGCGTACTCTTGGTAGTTAGTGCAGGTGAGACTAGTCGAGAAGCGTGTCGGTTGGCTATTCAACGACTGACAGCCGCGGGAGGGAGCATTCTGGGTATTGTTTTACAGAAGGCTCGCCAGGTCGATTTCCCCTCGTACGCCAGATATTACAAGAACTGACTATGTCACTGAAAGCATCACGAATCAGCGAGAATTTGGAATTCGATGTCATCCAGTTAAGCGGATGCATCTGTGTGGGTGATCGATCATGATGAATCTGAAAGGTGAATGTAAGGAGACCGGTGGCCATCTCTCACCGGGGCCAATGTCCGGTGATAGTTACAACCAAAGGCTTTTTTCGGGGAACTGGAGATCCTCTCTTCACTTGAGCAGGTTCTACTGGCTAAAGGAGAAGTTGCGAGAGTTCAAGCTGCAACCGGTGAGGATGATCGAGTTGGGCTGTCATGATGGTAAAACGATTGAATTCCTGGAAGACCAGCCTAAAGAGTATTTAGGCCTTGACGCAAATTGGGAAGGTGGTCTGGACCTAGGACGGGTGAAGTGGAAGGACGCCCCACACCTAAGGTTTCAACACTGTATAAAGCCCAGTGATATACCGCTACCCACAGTACCCTATGACGTGGGCATATGCATGGAAACGCTGGAACATATCCCTCCCGATCTTGTCCTTCCCTACCTGAAGAAACTAAGCGAGCTGATCGAGGGATTTCTGTTTATTACTGTTCCGAT
>DASXTB010000123.1:0-5612 GCA_036505615.1 Acidobacteriota bacterium | reverse complement strand
CTGGGACCATTATCGGTACTTCGGCCCTCCCGGAAAGATGCCGACCAGTGCGAAATGAGGCCGGGTATAAAGCCACAACCAATCGGAAGGCCGTCTACGGCCACGTGCACGTCACAGACCACGACTACGGTGACGACAAATTGAGGCGAAAAGCCGGTGATTGGTGAACGTTGTCGCAGACGTTGACGTGTTACCGGACCGTGAGATCTGTTTTTTTTAACCACATTTCTCCGGCACATCGCCCCCACACATCTTCCAAAACCCGAAGTGTTTACAGAGTATAGCCGGCGGCAAAGCCCGCCTCAGGCGGGCGACGCCGCCGGTTGGCCATCCATCCAAAACGATCCGCCCTGAAAGGGCCTAAGAATCTTTCGCAAATTTGAAACCAGCCCGTTTAGTTCTCCGACCCGCGATATCTGTGGCGCTCAGGCTCTGCGATGCCTTCAGCGTCGGATGGTTTATGGGGACGGTCAACCGGCGGCGACGCCCCGCAAAAAGCGCGGGCTCTGCCGCCGGCTATACTCTGTAAACCCTTCGGGTTTTGCCGCCGACCTCTTACATTTTTGTTTGCGTTCACAGGTTCATGTAGATGTGATCGGCTTTTGTTGTGGTTGTGGTGTCGCGGCCACTGTAGGCTCGTGAACATGGTCGTGATCGGTTTTTATTGGGCTGCGGCTTTGCTGCGCTGTGGTATCTTTGCGTTTCTCTGTGCCTTTGTGTTGATTGAACTGCTGCGCCCAAATAATGAAAGAACCATGAAAAAAACACCTGTTGAGAAGATGCTGCTCGCTTCGTTGGTACTTGCGATGTTATCTGTTCTGCCGCGCGCGATCGTTGCTCACAGCGCCAACTCAGAACTTGAAACTCCGAACCTGGAACGATCCGCGACCGCCACCGCCCGAAGAGCGAAAGAAACTCCTGCAGAACATGACCGCCGAATGCAGTGGTGGCGCCAGGCCAAATTCGGAATGTTCATTCACTGGGGACTCTATGCGGTGCCGGCAGGGGAATACCAGGGAAAGCGCGCCCGGGATATCGGCGAATGGATCATGTCATGGGCAAACATCCCTCGAGCCGAATACGAAAAGTTTGCCGCGCATTTCAACCCCGTCAAATTCAATGCCGCCGAGTGGGTGCGGATTGCCAAAGGTGCCGGCATGAAATACATTGTGATTACTTCCAAGCACCACGACGGCTTTTCCATGTTCGACAGCAAAGTCAGTCACTACGACATTGTCGAGTCAACGCCCTTCCGCCGGGACCCGATGAAAGAATTGGCCGCGGAAGCGAGAAAGCAAGGGCTAAGGTTCTGCTATTACTACTCGATCATGGATTGGCACCATCCATCTCAATATGTCGACGCGCCGGGAAAGGATCCGACCGCGGGACATCGCGTGACCAAGATGCATCCCGGCGGCAAGGAAGAATATGTGCGATATATGAAGGCGCAGCTCGCTGAGCTGGTCAAGACCTATGACCCGGCCGTGCTTTGGTTTGATGGAGAGTGGCCGGATTGGTGGACCGAACCCGATGGCAAGGATCTATATCAATACGTGCGCAGTCTCAAGCCCAACATCATTATCAATAACCGCGTCGGCAAGGGACGGAAAGGAATGCAGGGGATGAATAAAGAAGACCAGGAGTACGCCGGCGACTTCGGCACTCCCGAGCAGCAGATTCCGCCGGCGGGTTTATCCGGCGTCGACTGGGAAAGCTGTATGACGATGAACGACACCTGGGGCTATAAATTTTACGATCAGAACTGGAAATCGGTCCAGATGTTGATTCGCAACCTGATCGACATCGCCTCCAAAGGAGGCAATTACCTGCTCAATGTCGGCCCCACGGCTGAAGGAGAGATTCCTCAGCCGAGCGTCCAGCGGCTGGACGAGATGGGTAAATGGATGACGGTCAACGGAGAGGCGATTTATGCAACCACGGCCAGCCCCTTTAAGACGCAGCTGGCATTCGGGCGCGCCACCAGCAAACCCGGGCATATTTATCTTCACGTTTTCGATTGGCCGTCAAGCGGCACGCTACAGGTCCCGTTCTGGGGTAAGACGGTGAAGAAAGTGCATCTGCTCGCCGCTCCCAGGACCGCTTTGAAATTCACGCAAAGCACCGGCGGCCTGAGGATCGAACTACCAAAATCCGCACCAGATCCGATTGCCACCGTTATCACAATTGAAACCGGCGGCTGAGCTGCGAATGAACGCGACGGAATGGGCCGCAAATGGATGCGAAGGATGAGCCGCAAATAGACGCAAATGAACGCGAATATTTTTACAGACTTCTAGTCTAGTTCCTTGCCTCTGTTTGTGAATCAAAAGACATTCGCGTTCATTGGCGTATATTTGTGGCCTCGTATTCGCGTTCATTGGCGTATATATGCGGCCCTTGTATTCGCGTCCATTTGCCCGCAACTGGTCTATCATTCGATCCTCCAGCGTTGAAGCCTTTGGCTTCTGCCCCTTCGCAAAAAATCTTTCGCAATTTTCGCAGAGTCCCAGTTAAGTAAAAGAGTACCAAGCATCTGAGTGACCATGGACAATACGCCGTCAACAACTGCTCCGAAATGGAAACTGGAGGCAGATTACCGCGAACGGGGTTCGCGACTGCTGCAGTTGGCGAGAGATTGTGATGCATTTGATCTGCGTATTCAAAGTCTCAGAGCAGGCGACTATGTTGTCAACGACAGAATTGTACTGGAGCGAAAGACGCACGCTGACTTTGCACTCTCGATTATCGATGGCCGCCTGTTTCATCAGGCAGCGGAACTGACTCGGTCGTGGCAGCGGCCCCTGATCCTGGTCGAAGGCCCGAAACCCGCCGTCATGCCCAGAATTCATTCCAATGCCCTGAAAGGAGCCATCCTGGCGCTCGCCGTCGCATGGCGAGTGCCGGTCATTTTCACCCGAGATCCAGACGAATCGCTTCTCGTCCTCAACTTGCTTGCCCAACAGAGCCAAGCAGTAGGCAAATCCCTGCTGGTGCGAAACGGCTCCAGACCGGCCGGACAAAATGCCAGGCGGTTGTTTGTTCTACAAGGCCTGCCAGGAGTGGGCCCGACACTTGCTCGCTCCTTGCTGGAGCACTTCAGTTCCGTCGAAGCAGTGATGAATGCCAATGAAATAGAGTTAGCGAAAGTGGAGGGCTGCGGTCCGAAGAAAGCAGCGCTTATCCGAAAAACCCTGACAAGCGACCCCACTAGTACGCTGTAACAGAGAAATCGGCACCAGTTAATAGGACACGGATAAAACGGATCACACGGAAGGCATCCCTATCGACGTTGCTGGCTTGCATGTTTCGATGCTACAGTGCCACAAATTTTGTTCGCTTCGAGCGAGCAGCTGGAGGCGTTGTGCACCGCAGCCGTTGCCGGAATGACCGGTTGACAGTTGTTCTCTTTCTGGCAATCCTCCTTTGTCTCGATATCTGCCCCGCGCAAAACCAGCCTGCGCGCGAAGTCCGGGCTGTGAAGGTGGAGCAAGCGCCCAAGATTGACGGCGTCGTGGATGACGCGGCTTGGGAGAGCGCTCCTGCAGCCACCGACTTTATACAACAGGATCCCAGTTTCGGCTCCGCATCAACGGAGAAAACCGAAGTTCGGTTTCTATTTGACAATAAGAACCTTTATATCGGCATCATCTGTTATGACAGCGAGCCGGAAAGAATTTTAGTCAATCAAAGCCGCAGGGACGGCGATCTGCAAGACGACGATTCCATCCAGATTGTTCTCGATACATTCAATGATCATCAAAATGGCTTTGTCTTCGGAACCAACCCCATCGGTGTCCAGTATGACGGCCAAGTGTCAAAAGAGGGAAGGAGCGGTGGCTTTACCAGCGCCGCCACGGGCACGGCGGGGTCCGACCCCAGAGCTCAGCGAGGAGCGATCGGAGGATTCAACCTGAATTGGGACGGCACCTGGGAAGTCCGGGCACGAATCACAAAGCGCGGATGGGAAGCTGAAATGGCAATACCTTTTTCCACGTTGCGCTACGCGTCTGACAAAGATGTCTGGGGATTAAACATTCTTCGCATCGTGCGGCGGAAAAATGAGCTTTCTTTTTGGTCACCCATCCCGCGATCGCTCAATCTTCACAAGGTTTCACTGGCGGGAAGCCTCAAGGGCATCACTCCAAAAGACAGACACGCGCTTCAATGGGCGCCTTACGTCTTGGCCGAGGCGCGCAAGGATTATGCCGCGGGCGAAACGGACCGGTCCGGCGACGTGGGGCTGGATGTCAAGCAGAGCTTGACTTCCAGCTTGACGCTCGACTTGACCTATAACACTGACTTTGCACAGGTGGAGGTCGACGATCAACAGGTCAATCTGACACGATTCGATCTTTTTTTCCCCGAGAAGCGGCCGTTTTTCCTCGAGAATGCAGGCTTCTTCCAGTTCGGCACGCCCCAGGAAACGGAAATATTCTTCAGCCGCCGCATTGGACTCGGTCCCAACGGAGAGCAGATACCAATTTTTGGCGGCGGGCGGCTGACCGGCAAGGTAGGCAGATACAGCTTGGGAGTGCTTGACATGCAGACAGAAGAAGTAAGCCAGCTTGCGCCCGCCAACAACTTCTTTGTAGCGCGGCTGAATCGAGAACTACAAACGCGCTCCTCGGTGGGAGTCATTTTCCTTAACCGGCAGGCTACTTCTTCGGGAGACCACGACGACTATAACCGAACCTTCGGCGTGGACGGCACGTTTGGACTGGGCCGTGACTTTACGTTTTACAGCTATCTTGCGAAAACGGATACGCCGGGACTAAAGGGACAGGACTATGCAGGCCGGGCCTTTCTGGATTACAACAGTGATCGCTGGGTGGTCCGCGGCGGCTACTCCCTGGTTCAGGATAATTTCAATCCTGAAATGGGTTTTCTCCGGCGCAATGCATATCGAAAGCCTGAATTCACCGTGCACTTCAATCCCAGGCCGGACAGCCGCTGGATTCGAAAGCATGATCCTCATTTTTCTGTGACCCGCTTTTACGGGACTGACGGACTGCTGGAGAGCGAGTTTATCCACAACGACTACACCGTGGATTTTCAGAACGGCGGAAATGCGGGGATCACTTTCAACCGGGTTTTTGAGTTCCTCAGAAAACCTTTTGAGGTCGTGCCCAGTTTGTTTATTCCACCCGGAGGCTATCACTGGAACGAGCTCAGCATGTATTATTCCACCAATCCGAGCGCGCATTTCTTTGGCAGCATCCGCCATAACCGGACCGGTTTCTATCACGGGCATTTGAACGATTGGATAACATCGGGCGGTTTCCGGGTTGGGGAGAAGTTTCTCTTCGATCTTCGCTACAACCTCAATGACGCTTCCGCTCCGTGGGGCAGCTTTCGCCTGCACCTGATAAGGTTCCGATCCAGCTATGCCTTTTCGCCGAACAAGTTCGTGCAGGCGTTAATTCAATACAACAGCCGCTTTCATTTGATTTCTTCCAATATTCGCTTCGGGGTGGTGCGGCAGTCGGGAACCGGATTGTTCGTCGTTTACAATGAGCAGTACGAAACCTCCCATGGAAGCTTCCCAGTGCTGGTCCGTTCGCTGGCTTTGAAGTACAGCTACCTATTTAACCGCTGACGGAGTTCGCGAAAGA
>DASXTB010000122.1:0-6202 GCA_036505615.1 Acidobacteriota bacterium | reverse complement strand
TATTTCCTTTGCACTCACGGTGATCTTTCTGCCACTTACTTGTTTCCGAACTGCTCATCCCACTCCACGACCTTGGCAATCGTGTAGTCGACCTCTTCCTGCGTGAGTTCCGGAAACATCGGCAGCGAAAGACACTCAGCCGCATTTCTCTCGCTGTTCGGGACACCGGCTGGCAAAGCGAAATCCTTGCCCCAAGGAAACCCCTGCTGCTGGTGAATGGCAATCGGATAGTGCATCTTGGTATCGATACCCGCCGCGCGCAGGAAACGCTCCAGGTGGTCGCGCCTCCGATGTTCAACGACGTAAAGGTGGTAGACGTGACGGTATCCCGGGACTTCATATGGGAGCTTCAGACTGGTACCTCTCAGTCCTGCACTGTAGCGACGCGCCCATACCCGCCGCTGGTCAGTCCACTTAGTGATGTGCCTCAGCTTCACGGACAAGATACCCGCATGCAGATCGTCCAGACGGCTGTTGAAACCGAAGCTGTGCACCGATCGCTTCACCGAACCGTGGTTCCGCAGCCGGCACACTGCGTTGTCAATGTCCGAGCGGTTGGTGATCACCGCACCACCGTCACCAAACGTTCCAAGATTTTTCTGGATGATGAAGCTCGTACATACAGCATCGCTCAACTCGCCTTGCCGGAATCCCTCTCCATGACCGTCAATCCCTTGTGCGTTATCTTCTACCACCCACAGCTTGTGCTCCTTTGCGATTGCGCTGACCGCTCTCATATCAGCGCACTGGCCGTAAAGATGCACGGGAACAATACCGACTGTGCGTGGGGTGATCGCCGCGCGGATTTTCTGCGCATCGATGTTGTTGGTCTGATTGATGGTATCCACAAACACGACCTTGCCTCCCGCGATCCAGATGGCTTCCGCGGTGGCGAAGAAAGTATTCGTCGTCGTAATGACTTCGCCGCCGGGCTTCAACCCCAGAGCCATGAACACAAGCCAGAGTGCATCGGTCCCCGAGTTCACTCCAATTGCATGCTTCATCCCGAAGTACTGGGCGAACTCGCGTTCAAAGCGTTCACCGGTAGGGCCCGTTACGTACGCCTCAGTCTCGAGGACAGCCAGAATTGCTGCGTCGATTTCTTGCTTAATGCTGTGGTATTGGCGTCCATGCCCATAAAACGGCACGGTTATCTTCGAAGCAGGCATGTGCACTGTTGCTGACACGGTGACCTCCGCGTGGGGAATATTGAATCGATTCAATATCAGGAACAGCGTTGTACTCCATTCCTGGCCGATCCGCTAAACACAAAATATTGATAGGAAGAAACCAAGAAACAACTACTGCCGATTGCCGCCCAACCCTATATTGCAGATTAGCCGCCCGCACCCGAGTCCGACAGCAACTCCGTAATAAGCTTGTTGAACAGACGGCGGCAGATGAACGGTCGGCGTTTTGAGAAGAAAAGAGGCAGTCGTGATAAAACAGGCGAGCCCAAAGCGGCTCGCCTCTTTGTGCGGTCAGGCTGTCCTCAGGCGGCTCTTTCTGCGGTGATCTTGTGGCCGATGGAGGTATGGACGTCAAACGTCCGGATTTCGGGCTCGGTCTCGAGCAAGGGTGTCAGCATTTCATGGATCCTGGGAAACTGCTCCTGGTGGTAGCGTTCGGCATCCTCTTTGTTGTTCCAAAAGCTTAATCCCAAAACCCTGGTCGGCTCCATGTCCGAGACCAAGACGGCCTCGTCTACGAAGCCGCGTTGCTTCTTCAGAATCGGCACTACTTTTTCGTTGATGGTGTTTGCGAGGTCCTTGGTTTTGCCTGATTTGCTGGTCATTTCAACTACGCGGGTAAACATATTCTGCGCTCCTTTCGTGGTTGAGGGTGAAAGGAACCCGCCGCGGGCTGCGACGGTGGAACCTATTTAGTGTTTTACACCGCAACGCTACGCCGCATCCGGCACTGACGTCAATTGCCCAAGAATGGTGCAGCATTTCCGGCGAAAGAGCTCCTAACACGTTACGTGAAGAATCGCGTTAGTGTCTTTTGGGTCTTGTTTTAACACCTCGATTGCTTCAATGGTCGGCAGGGCCAGCAGTTTTATCTTTAGGCGCTCGGCCTCGCGTCTTACCTCTTGCATCACCGGCAGTTTGCCGTACGCGCCGGTCCCGATGACAAGTTGTCTGCATTTCCAGGGTATCTTTTCCTCGGCGGATAACGGCGTGTGGCCGAACTCTTCTTGGAACTTCTTTGAAGGTTTTTTCTTGCGCTTGCGGATTTCGCCATGGTCAATGATGACATCGTGCTCGTACGTGCTGCCGTCAATCTGAATAGAACCAAATGAGAAGTTATCGAAACGCATACGGGAACTCCTTGGTCTGGCCTCACGCGCTCTTCCTAGACGTGACGGCGGAGAATGCGGACCAGCGCTGCTCGACGTTCTTGCTGCCGCAGTGCGGGCAGGAGGTTTTCTTTTCCTTGTCATGGTCCGCAATGGTCAAAATCCTCGTAGTGGGGCATGGGAACCTCGCCTTTGGGATGGGTGAATAGGCGAATTCTAGCTCCACTGATTGAGAGGTTCAACATGGGTCAGGGTCTCGGAATTATGCGTGGCTAGGCCGCGGATTTCTTAGGAGGTATATTAGCGGATTTTCATCGCTTCTTCCTTGCTTTGACCTTCGCCCATCTTGCACGTGCTGCGGCTGCGATTCGAGCACGGCCTGCTGCTGAGATGCGGCGTTTCGGAGCACTCTTAGAACCATCACGAGACATACCCTTCTGTTTTGCCCAACGCGCTTTCTGTGCCGCTCGGATATTCGCAAGGCCCTTGGCACTCAACTTCCGCCTACCGGCTGGTTTGGCTCCGTCACTTCCTCCGTACACTCCAGCGAAGGCGGCAAGCGCTGCGTTCAATCCACTCAACTGCCGCGCTAGCTTATCTCGTTCAGCTTTCAAGAGCGCGATTATGTTCGGCATGGTTCCTCTCGGCAGGGAATTTTATCACCGGGAGTTGTCGCACCGAACCGACCCTGCCTAATCTCCATCTCTATATGGGGGGCGAAGTAACTATCAGAAAAATGCAATGCTATAACCTCTGTCCACCAAACTCGCTGTTTTCTGAAGAGGCTAATCCGGGACCTGAGTAGATCGCCCATGCGTGAAACGATTAATTCAAGCGCTGCGCATTCGTGATAGCCACGTCCGAAGTCGAGCATTTCGCCCGCGTCAGGTGTTTGGAATCGAGGAAAATCGCCAAGGACTTCCCTTTCTCTAAACTCGCATGGGAACTTTAGTGGGGTAAGCGACCCGACTTTCGGGCCATTGTCGCACTGAATGAGCAGAGTGATTATCAGAACGGCAGGAACTGAGTCGTGGCAAAGATAATTGAATTCTATATACCAAAAGACTTCCGGAAAAAGCCGATGTGGACTCCCAAGCAACAATGCGGAAAGGTGATCGAGTTTTGCTTAGAGCCAAAGAGATCGGCCTGAACGTCTCGGCTGAACGGTATTGGACTCTCTTCGGTCAGGTCGGGACTTAGTTTACCAGCCGTAAGAACAGGCCCGTGGTCGCAACGGATGGTTGCAGTTCCAGCATTCATTGTTTGATCAGGACGGCAGCACTACTTTTCGCCCTTCCTGCCAGCGGATGAGCAGTATTCGATGTCCTACTTGTTTCCCGCTCTGGGCATCAATCCCGAAACCGACCATAAAAAGTGTTGCAGTCCAAATTGGAGGCGATGCTTCGCAGCTTGTCATTCAACTTCCAAATGCCCGTTCTCGATCTTGTATTCGCGGGTCCAACCCTGCGGAGTTAATAGGGCATTCAGTCTGTCCGCGGTGGTAGACTTCCCGCATGGCCGCAAAAAAGAAAACTAGATCGAACCAGAGGAAGTCGAAGACCTCTGCCGCTTCCAAGAGACCGGTAAGGAAAGCGTCTAAGAAGAAGTTGGCCGTCAAGACGAAGGCCAGGAAAAAACTGGCGAAGAAAAGAGCAGCTCGGAGGACAGCGGTCCCAACAGCGAGTGCCAAACGTAAAAATACAACCACAGTAAAAACTGCCCGAGATATTGAGGAGCAAATTCAGGACAAGAACCGGTCCGTCTATGCGGTGGGATCCTCCGGAGCAAGACAAGGGCGAGTGTATTCCGGCCGGCAATCGGGAGATCTACAGGGATTGTCTCAAACGGAGGAGGCGGACTCGGAGAGTGTCGACGAGTTGCTTGCGGAAGGCAACCCCTTTGAGGCCGAGGTAGTGACGGGTGTTGAAGAAGCCGACGAAGCTGATGAGAAGGAAGTTCGCACACATGAGGTGCCGGAGGACGATGTTCCGGATGAATACCTGAACAAAGACTAGATCGGCAATGTATTTCTGGGTGAAAGAGTTTCTTGGCTGAACGTTTTCCATAAGAGTTTCGCCGATCCCGAAACTAGCATGAACGGCAGTGCTTCCACGGTAGCAAACCAGGTTACGTAGCGGTCACAAGATAGTTTTGAAAATCGCACACAAAATCTGGATGGACATTCTTGCTCAGTCCGCTGTCAGTCCGCTCTGGTCCGCCGCGTGGCCGAAAATTGCAGCTAGCATTTCCCCTGCTGCAGCCATGCGATCTTGGCTAACTGCGTGAGTGTAGAACTGAAGTGTCAGCTTGACGTCACTGTGCCGAAGCAAAGTTTGCACGGTTTTTGGATCGGTTCTGATGCGGGTCAGGAATGACGCCAGACTGTGGCGGAGGTTGTGGAACCCGGATCGTCTTGGGTCATCATCAACCAATAATCCTCTCACGTCTCGGTGCGCTCGATACTTAATATGAGCGCCACCGTCCGGCTTGAGCCATTTTTCACAGTTTAAAAGTTTTTTCAAAAACTTTAGACTTCACCCCCCACTTCAGGGGGGACTTCCCCCCCACTTTGGGGACTGTTCTGACAAAATTAACCAGAATCGAATCTGTTCAATTCTGCACAAATTGCCGTCACTGGTTGCTCTGGTTTTCCCCTTCGCAGTTCTGGGAGGGCTTTACATCCTTGTGCGTGTTGTGAGGATTTATGCCGCCGTTTGTTCCATCAAAGCATACAGCTCAGCGCGAATTTGATCGTTTCTTAGCGAAGTATTGACGATTGTGCTCTGAGATTTCTGCAAGCTCCCGCTGGAGGGCTTTCACCCGCTCGGAGAGATACGCGTGCTCCACCCAATTAGGTCACGCCTCGTCGGTGCGTAGCGACGGAAATAAACAACATTTCCACAGGAACTTTCACAGCCTAGAGAAGTACAATGCGGCAACCTTAGCTCCTAATCAACAAAAGCCCCCATCTCCTGACCAAAGATGCCGGGGCTTTTTGCTGCTTGAGTCTAGGGGGAGAGCACTGAGTATCTCAACTGTTAACTAGCCGCTCTGAGAGAGCGTAATTTCCACAAGCGTGCGGAGCTACGATACGTTCACAACGCAAATGAAAGACATTGGCTGCCCCGTATTCTGGCTGGGATACGGGGCGATTTTTGTGTAAGACGATTGCGGCAACCGTGGGGGAAGCGGCTACGGAGTGCGCGACAGTAGACACCTAACGGGAAGGCGGCGCAGGATTGATGTTCCCACTCACCCGACACCGCCCTCTTCTTTCGCGCTGGTTTGCGCGAGAGCTTATGCAACCGCTATCTAGTCTGGCGACTATGCTGGAAGCCAGCCATGACTACTCCAGCGATGACTCGTATGAATGCCCGCTTGAAACCAGAGTAGCTGCTGGTTGTAAACTCTAGTCGTCGTTGCTTGCCGTTCAGGAGGTAATAAACCACGAAGGGCGAGGCTGGTGAGCGTTGGCGCAAACTCTGCGAACAAGCTGCGGTTGAACAAGACTCAGACCGCCTGCTGGAATTGGCAAAGGAAATCAATCGCTGCTGGACGAAAAAGAACAGGAGACGGCACAGCCGAGTGCGTAGCTGGCACTATGCTGCTTTCTGGAAGTGGCTTATTTGTTCGCTGAGTTCACGAATGCGGGCTTGTCGCTCGTCGTATTCACGCCAGTCCGCTGTCCCCAGAAACGTCGCTGAGTCGAGAGTCTCTCTTTGCTTCCGCAAAAGCTGCAGAAGCTCCCTGCAGATTTCTTCGTCACGCTCACCGCTGAGATGGGTTCCAATCCATCGTCGCTATAACTGCTGCTGGGTTTCGCAATCGCACAAAAAAGCACCGTATCCTGCCAAGACTGGCGCAAGGTGCATTGTTTCAATCGGCATCAACTTTCTAACCCCT
>DASXTB010000121.1:0-20382 GCA_036505615.1 Acidobacteriota bacterium | reverse complement strand
AATTGTTCGATTTCATTTTTCATATCGAATTCCGCTTCACGCCGGTGGAGAACAGCGTGGGTTATAACAGTGGGGTCTATTCGCGGAACAGCGCGGACGGAAAAATCTGGCATCAGGCGCAGATTGGTAGTGCCAGCGGCGGCTACCTCTTCGGAGACACGCTGGTGAATGGCCAGTTGCAGCGGGTGAATCTCCGGCGAACCGATGTTGCTTCCCGTGTCAAGCCCGCTGGGGAATGGAACACTTTTGAGATCACCTGCCTGGGAGCAAAAATGAGCCTGTGGGTCAATGGCGCGGTTACGAGCGAGTACGACACACTTGAAGTGCTCAAGGGGTATCTCGGGTTGGAAGCCGAGGGATTTCGAATCGAATTCCGAAATCTCAAGTTGAAGCCGAAAGGCCCTTACTTCGGCGGTACGGGCGGCGTCGTGGAGCCGGTCGTGATCCGTCAGTTTCAGACATTGCCGCACTACACCGAGGAGGCAATCAAGGCGAGGGTCCAGGGTTCGGTCGTGCTGCAGGCGATCATCCGTAGCAACGGATCAGTGGACGAACCCAAGATCATTCGCTCGCTTGGCCACGGCCTCGACCAGGAAGCTATTCGCTGCGTGATCAAGGAGTGGAGGTTCAAGCCCGGCTCGCTCAATGGCCTGCCCGTCGATGTTTACACGACCATCACTATTACCTTTGACCTGCGCCGCTGAAAAGCAGCCAGTAGAAGGCAGTTACTTAAACCTCGACTTTGCCTTCTCAACGGATTTCTTCAGTTCATCCCACGCCTTCTCCAAGCCTGGCTTCATGTCTTCCCATGCGTCGCTGCTGGCCGCTTCGAGTTCTTCCAGCTTGATCCGCGCGGCTTTCAGTTTGTCGGGCAGCGTCGCCATTTGCTTGTCGTATTCGCTTTTGGCCCTGGCTTCGGCTTTGCCAAGTAGCTCGCCAATCTTGATGCTCAACTGCGTAAACTGTTCTTCCATCTTGCTCTGATAATCTTTCTTGTCCACGACGCCTCCCATTAGAATACTTTCGATAACAGCAGCATATTCAATTGTAACCTCCGATTGCTGCCCGGTCCCGAGAACGTGTAAAAAAATCAGAACCGCGCCCCGTGAGGGCGCGCGCGCAGAATCTAATGAGATTCGCCGAAATTTTTCCGAGTTGCTGCCGGTTCAGAGCATTTTGTAGGCGCCGAGGCATTAACAAAAATCCTCCGCGCGCGCCCTCACGGGCGCGGTTCTGATTTTTTTACACGTTCTGAGTGCCCCGGACTCTAACAAAAGAGGATGGCGTTCGTTCTCGTGGCCGAATATAACATGTACGGTGTGCATGATGGGCTCCGGCAAACAAATTGTGAACAAGATCATGCTGACCACTGTACTTGTGCTGCTGACCTGCCTCGCCGGTGGAGCGCTTGTTATGCTGTTTGAAGAAAAGTTCATTTATTTCCCCGTGAAGTACCCTGGTGGAATCTGGGGGGTGGAGAGATTGAGTGTCGTCAAGGCGGAAACGACATTCAAGCTTGAGGACTGCCACTTCACTGCTGCCGATGGAGTAAATCTTCACGGCTGGTACTGCACGCCGTATCGGAAGACAGAAGGAGTGCTCATTCCAAACCAGTCTGACATGACCTTGTTGTGGTTCCACGGTAATGCAGGCAATATCAGTCACCGTTATGAAATGACAATGATGCTGATGGATCTGCCGGTGTGCGTTTTCATCATCGATTATCGAGGATATGGAAAGAGTGAAGGCAGCCCCTCCGAGCAGGGGCTTTACTACGATGCCCAAGGCGCGTGGGATTATCTGCTATCGCGACGCGGGATCCTCCCAAGCCGAATCGTCATTTTTGGAGACTCGCTCGGCAGCGCACCGGCAATCGATCTGGCCTCAAAGGTCCGACCCGCCGGCTTGATCGTCCAGTCGGGCTTCACGTCGGCTCCGGATATGGCCGCGGCGGTGATGCCGTTTCTGCCTCGTTTTCTGATGCGGACAAAGATGGATTCCGTTCACAAGATTCCTTCTGTTCGCTGCCCCAAGCTTTTCATTCACAGCCCCGCCGATGAGATAGTTCCCTACAAACTGGGCCGCCGGCTTTTCGACAGCGCTCCTGAACCCAAAGAGTTCTATGAGATCGCTAATGCTCCTCACAACGAAACCTACATCGTGGGAGGCAAGGAGTACCTGGACAGGCTGCGCAGGTTTGTGCAGTCCTGTCAGCCGAAGGCGTAACTTGCTAGGTCGCAGGTCGCAGGTTGCTGGTCTTAGGTGTCTCGTGCGCAATGCCTGAGGTTCTTCTTTCTCACGAACACTGCGTGGTTAGAATGGAATTAACAGCCGTTCACGTCCACGTCGACGACCACGGCCACGTCCGCATCCACGTCCACGAGCTTTCGGCTCGCCGGATCGTCAGTTAGAGTTTGATCGCAGACGTGGCCGTAGTCGTTGACGTGGACGTGATCGTGAACGTGGTCGGCCCTTCTTTGGCTTCGCCGCGCCGTGTCCTTGGTGTCCTTTGTGGTTTATTTGAACCACCAAGGACACGGAGGACACAACGGCTCGAGCACCTGAAAACACCCGGCGATCTGAAACCGCGTGCGCGTCAACAGCGCGCCGCGGACGACCATCGATCAACCGTCGCCCTTCGAAAATTCAAGCGCATAGATCTCAACGAAGGTAAGCGTGATGGCTACTACAATCGGCCCGAAAAGCAGGCCGGCGACTCCAAAATAACTTACACCGCCTATGATGCTGAAAAAGACCAGCAGCGTGTGCATGTGCATCTGGCCCTCCATCAGGTGAGGGCGGAGGAAATTGTCGATGGTGCCAACAAAGATTGACTCGAGCGCGATCAGCAAGATCCCTTTCCAGGTGGAGCCGACGGCAAACAGATAAAGTGCCCACGGTACCCAAATCAGCGCAGTTCCGACGACGGGCACCAGAGA
The DNA here is from genome assembly GCA_036505615.1 of Acidobacteriota bacterium. Classification (GTDB taxonomy): domain Bacteria; phylum Acidobacteriota; class UBA6911; order JACQSX01; family JACQSX01; genus DASXTB01. Next base: position 17,443 of record DASXTB010000121.1, on the reverse strand, counting down.
GAAGAGAGCGGTAAGCGCGCCCCAGAGAATCGGATTGGGAAGCCGGAGCGCGACAAACACCAGCCCTCCGGCCGCTCCCTGGGCTACCGCTGTGAGAAGATTTCCGATAACAGTTGCCTGGGCGATGATCCGGAATTTCTCCGCAAACATGCGCTCATATTTGGCAGGCAGCGGACTGATAGAGCGCACCCTTTCTGCAAAATATTCTCCGTCCCGCAATACGAAGAACAGAGTGGTCAACATGATCAAGTAATTCATGAGGAAACCGAACAACCCCCCCACGAAAGACAAGATCATTTCGAGCCCAACGACCCCAAGATGTTGGGCCTGGTTTTGCAGTTTTTCTCCCAGATGGAGATCGCGAAATCTCCAGGCGCCGGGAAGCCACCGTTCGAGTCTTTGAAGAATGGGATTCTGGTCGAAGCTCAACCATTGGCTCCACTGTTTGGAAGTCTCGGGGTTTTGCAGCGAGTTGTACATGCCGAGAGCCTCATGGGCCAGTGCTATCAGCAGGAAGAGAAGCGGGATCAAGAGGACCAGCGTCAGCCCGGCACAAATAGTCAGGGCGGAGAAGTTCCTTCGGTGATTCCACTTGCGCTCCAGATAGCTGTACAAGGGATAGAGCAGAGTGGCAAAGATCAGCGCCAGGAAAACAGGCATCCAAAAAGGCTGGAGAATTCGGATGCAGAAGTAAAAGAGGACCAGGAAAACAGCGACCAGGAACCAGCGCGCGGAGGCCTTATCCATAATAAAGTTTCAAGTTTTGAGGTTTGGACTTTCGGGTGTTGGGTCTCGTGTTAGGTGGGGATTGGGTGTTAGGTGTTGGGTGCTGGGTGTTAGGTGTTAGGTGCTGGGTATTGGGTCTTGGTTTCAAATGTAGGGGCGGCTCGCGAGCCGCCCGTCTTACGCGAAATCGGCATTCTCCGACGGGCGGTTCCCGAACCCCCCTACACACCGGGGTGGCCCGCACCCAACCCCCAACCCCCAACCCCCAACACCCAACACCCAACACCCAACCCCTAACACCCAACACCCAACACCCAACCCCTAACACCCAACACCCAACCCCTAACACCCGACACCCGACACCCGACACCCAACACCTAACACCTAACACCCAACGCCCCACACCCAAAGCTATCCAATATTCGGTTTTCCCAATCGCACCAGAATCGTGTGCTCTCCCGGGCTCTCGCTCAACTCTATCTCCCGTGAAGCCAGGGTCTGGCCGTCTAACTGCACGGACGTCACACCGCGGCAGACACGGTCCGGATTTTCTACCTGGATACGGTAACGCCCTTGTCCGCGTCGATAATGCAGCGTGTAACCTTCCCAATCGGAAGAAATCGAGGGATCGATCCGCAGCAGCTTTCCTCGCAGCTTAAATCCCAAGACATCCTCCAGCCAGATGCGATACATCCAACCGCTGGATCCGGTGTACCACGTCCAGCCTCCCTGACCCACCCGGCCTTCGAGTGAATACACATCGGCCGCCACTACGTACGGCTCGACTTTGTATCGTCCCGTCTCCTCGGGATTTCTGGCGTGTTCCACCGGATTCATCATCTGCAGAAGTTTTACGGCTTGATTTCCATCTCCGCGCCTGGCAAAGGCCAGAGCCACCCAGAGCGAACCATGCGTGTATTGTCCTCCGTTTTCCCGCACACCGGGAGGGTAGCCTTTGATGTAACCGGGATTCTCCGGCGATTTTTCGAAGGGGGGAGTAAACAAAAGAACCAAACGTTCCGATTCCCGAACCAGGTGTTGTTGCACCGATTGTAAAGCCTGAGCCGCTCGTTGTGTATCCGCAGCTCCCGAAATCACCGCCCACGACTGTGGGAGAGAATCGATCTTTGCCTCCTCGCTCTGCTTTGAGCCGAGCGGCGTTCCATCGTCATAGTAGGCTCTGCGATACCATTCGCCGTCCCAGGCCTCCGCTTCCACCGCACGGGCAAAGTGCGCGGCCCGCTCGCGATAATTTCTGGCTTCTGCTTCCTCGCCACGCAGGCTCACCAGCTCCGCAAATTCCTTCAGGACTTCAATTAGAAACCAAGCCAGCCATACACTTTCGCCTTTTCCGCCGGTTCCCACGTGATTCATGCCGTCATTCCAGTCCCCCCCACCCATCAGCGGCAGCCCGTGCGGTCCGGACGTCAGTCCTTTGGTAATGGCCCGACGACAATGCTCCAGCACTGACGCCTCTTCCAGCGACCGGCGGGGAGTCAGATAGGCCTCAGGCTCGTGCTCTTCCAACGGTCTCCCCTCCAGGAAGGGAACGACGGCATCGAGAATATTCAGGTCACCCGTGGTTCTGACGTAATGAGCCGTGACATAGGGGAGCCACAGCAGATCATCGGAACTGCGCGTGCGCACGCCCGCGTCCGACGGAGGGTGCCACCAGTGCTGTGCATCGCCCTCGATGAACTGATGAGCCGCGGCTCGCAAGATTTGGGCGCGCGCGATGCCCGGCGACGCGTAAACCAGGCTCATTACGTCCTGCAATTGGTCCCGGAATCCGAATGCGCCGCTGGATTGATAAAAGGCGGACCGCGCCCACACGCGACAGCTCAGTGTCTGGTAGAGCAGCCAGCGGTTGAGCAAGAAATTTGTCGCCAGGATTGGAGTCTCCACCTGGATGACTTCGAGCAGCTGGTCCCAACGGTCGCGAGTTGCCTGGAACGCCTGATCGACGTGAGCAGAATCTCGATAGTCTCGCGCCAGCTGGCGTGCCTGTGCTGTTCTGTCCGACTGGCCGAGCAGGAAGATCACTTCCGCCTCCTGGCCGGGGTCTATTTCTACCGTTGTCTGTAGAGCGGCACAGGGGTCCAGGCCCGCTCCCGATCGACCGGAGAGGTGCCGGCGCTCCAGCGCGGCGGGTGTTGCCGGAGAGCCGTTGCGGCCTAGAAACTCCGTTCGATCGCCCGTAAAACTGCTGGCATCCGGGCTGCAACTGGCGAAGGCGACGCGGTTCCCGAAATGGGCATGAAAAGGATTTCTCGCCAGCAGCGACTGGCTCTCCTCATCCCAGTTGGTGGAAGTCTGCAGCTGAGTCTCTTCGCGATCTGTTCCCAGTACCCACTCAACATACGATGTCACGGTCAGGCGCCGGTGGTGTGAAGACGAATTCCGCAAACGCACTCGCTGGATTCGCACCGGAGCGCCGTTATTTTCGTCCAACGGCACAAAGACCAGCAGTTCTTGCTCGATGGCGTGGCTGTTGTGCTCAAATAGCGTGTAGCCCTGCCCGTGCCGGATTCGGTATGCGTCCATTTCGCGGATGGGCAGAGGAGTCAGTGTCCAAAACAAACCTGAGTCTTCATCGCGAATGTACACGGTTTCCGAAACGGGATTGGAGACCGGATCGTTGTACCACGGAGTGAGGCGGTTGCTCTGGCTGTTGCCGAACCAGCTAAATCCCGGGCCCGACTCGGTTACCAGGGTCCCGAAATCCGGATTCGCGATCACGTTGATCCAGGGCGCCGGAGTGAGATCCTCAGGCCCAAGATAAATTGCATATTCCCTGCCATCCGAAGTGAAACCGCCCAGTCCATTGAAGTAGGGCAGCTCCATGAAAGGCAAAGGCGGGGAGGGTTCTTCGTATATTCGCTGAGAAATTACCAAGGGAGGCGGTTGCTTTGTGATCTCCACCGGTGTTCCCAGTTGTTGAGCTAAAGTGCCGCGCGCCGCGATCAGAACGGCGCGTACCGTGGTCATAAGCAGGGCCAGATCCTGTTCCGGAATCTGATCCGCAGCGCGAAGAAACACGCCGCCCGGCTGGTCGATCCCCGTGAAATACGCCTGCGCGTGGATCATCTTTCGCAGCTGCTCCATCAGCGGCTGGGAATAACTGCTCATCTCCTCGTTGATTATCACCAGGTCGGACTTCAGCCCGCGAACGCGAAGATAGTTGTGCGCAACCAAGACTTCGCGAACCAGGTCGATGTCTTCGGTATCGCTAATGGTGACCAGGATGATCGGCAGGTCTCCGGATATTCCATAAGCCCACAGCCGCTCCTGCCCCAGGGTGTTCTGGCGCAGCCGCTCGGCCGGGGGTCTGAGCCGCGCGTTGGGGTAAAGCAGATTGCTGGCCAGTTGCTGAAAACGCCGGCCGTCCTCAGCCTGAATCCTCAATTGGCGCAGCTCCAGCTGCGCATGTGTCCACGCCATTTCCAAAGCGCGCTCGGTGGCGCGCAGGTCGGAATACTTTTCGGCCAGCGCCAAGGCCCCGGAGCGGCTATCGGAAGCCATCGTCACAAAACTGATCTGAACCCTTTCTCCCGGCTCGATGGATCGGCGCCAGCGTAAACTGAAAATTGGATCCAGCACCGACCCAACGCTGTTGGAAAGATCACCTTCGAGCGCGGCTGGGTTCTCAAGCGTGCGGCCGCGACCAACGAATCGAGCCCGGTCGGTTTCGAATTGGACTTCGTCACCGGCGGTGGTTGTTGCAAGCACGTGGGCGGCCCAGATGGGCGGCTCTGCCGGGTCTCGGGGCCGGCGACTGGCCAGCAAAATATGACGCTCTGGGATAACTTCTGTGTGGACGAACATTTTGTTGAAGGCGGGATGAGATCGATCGGCGCCATGTGAAGCCAGAGCCAGTTCGGCATAGCTGGTCAATTCCACGTCCCGTCTCCTGTCGGAGTGGTTAGTAAGGGTGATGCGACGGATCTCGGCGTCGTCCTCCGGCGAGACAACGATCTCCGTCACCGTGTCAATATCGAAGTCCCTGCGCTGGAACTCAACTCGTTCCGCCGTGGTAATTGCCGTGGAGTGCCGCGACGTGCGGCAAATGGGCTGATGGGTAGTGGAGCAGGGAACTCCCAGTTTTAAGTCCCGGACATAGCAAAAGGTGCCCCAGGAATCGCGAGTGGTGTCGGCTCGCCAGCGAGTGATGTCCAGGTCTCGCCACCGGCTGTATCCTCCGCCGGCGCTGGTGACCATCACTGCATAATTGCCGTTGGAGAGCAGATGGACTTTCGGAATGAGGCTGTCGGGCGTAAAGGACCGATCGATGGTTGACGCAAGAGCGATTGGCGTCAGGCGGCGCGACGGACCTTCTGGGGCGGTACCCTCCAGTCGTGGTGGAATCAGCGGGATGCGCTCGCACAGAAGAGGCTCGGCGGCGCGAACGCGGGGATCTGAGTGAAACCGTCTCTGCATGATGCCACCGTTCAGGACGTTGTCAAAGGCTATCAGACTCATGCCCTGATGATGGGCCATGTACGCGTGAACGATGACGCCACGCTCACCTTCCGGAACTCGCTGTTGGGTATAATCGATCGCTTCGTAAAAACCATAGTTTCCCAGCAAACCGGTTTGCGCAAGGCTTTTCAGGTTAGCTACCGCTTGTGCCGGAACGATGCCGAGAGCTAGAGCGGCCGCATAGGGCGCGACAACGGTGTCGTCTTCCAGACCGCGCTTCAGTCCCAGTCCCGGCACTCCGAATGCACGATATTGATAGATGCGACTGGAATCGAGGCCGGCGAAACCTGCCTCGGAAATTCCCCACGGAATCCCCAGCTGGCGCGCGTATTCAATTTGGCGTTTCACGGCTGTCTTCGACGCCAGGTCCAACAGCGAATGTTCGTAACTTCGGTTTAAAAGCATGGGCATCAAGTACTCAAACATCGTCCCACCCCAAGAGAGCAGCGTTGGCTGGCCATTGGTGGTTCCGAAGAGGCGCCCCAGGGTCCACCAGTGTTCCACCGGTACGTCGCCGCGGGCGATTGCGGCGAAGCTGGTCAGGCGCGCTTCACTGGCCAGCAGGTCATAATAGGAGGTATCTGGACGATGCTCGCTCGCGCTATAGCCGACCGTAAAGAGCTTCCGCTCTGAATCATAGAGGAAGCGCATGTTGATACCGTCGGCCAAGATTCGAAAGCGACCTATCATCGACTCGACCTCTGCCTGTTTCTGCGCCGCAAAGCGTTCCGCGCGTGCCGTGTTCCGGGAGAGTTCATCCAGCCAGCTAAGGATTTCCTGTGACAGTTTGCGTCGCGTGCCTCCAATTCGAAGGCGCATCAGAGAAGAAAGGCCGGGAATTTCGTGCGCAGCCACGGCGGCCAGCGACACTTTCGCTTCCAAGGCTTCCATCCGCCACTTGGGGGCTTCCTGACTGATTGGCAACAGAACATCATCGGGCTGTGACGTCAAAATCTCAACCCAGGACAGGTAGCGGTCAATGACGGTGTTCCACGCTGTTACTTCTTTCTCCAGTTGCTCGGCCCAATAGAATGGGTCGGGAGGCAGGACCTGGCGTTCGGGACCATCACCGAGTGAAAGTTCCGGCCTGGCCGGTTCCTTTGTCAGGATCTCGCGCAACTGGCGGGCGGGCTCCGACGCGGACCGAAGGCGCCGGATGATCTCGTCAAGACCGGAGGGCGGGCTGGAAAAAATTTCGGAGAGTGTTGAAAGCAAGGTTTCAAGTTTTGAATTGCGCGTTTCCGGATCTGAGGTCGGCGCTGCAGTTTCAGAGCCCCGAGTTTCGGATTCTGCGTCCGCCAGTGGTTTCGGGTTCCCAACCTCGATTTCCGAGTTCGGAGATCCGGGTTCTGCGTTCCCACTTGCAGATTTCCAGCGCGCTTGCGCGGCACTCTCCGTATTGGACCCCGAAACCTGGGACCCAAAACCAGAGATTGGAAAGCTGGAACCCGAATTCCAAGACCCGGACCTCGAAACCCGAGACCCCGAACCCGAAACTTGAAACGCCGAGCCCAGGACCGGGAAACCGGAACTCGGGAGCTGGTGTGCGATTTGATCGCGCGCGATGTTCAGAGTATCTGACAGGCCTCGCAGAACCTCCGGCCCAAGCAGCGGCTCCTCGAGCAATTCATAGCAAGCCTGCTCCAGCGTCCAAAGGCTGGCTACCAGATTACCGCTGTCGACGGTGGAGACATAACGAGGTACAAGAGGCTGTAGAGTGCGAATGTCGTACCAGTTGAGCAAATGCCCTTCAAATCGCTCCAAATTTTCCATCGTTTCCAGGGTCGCCGATGCGCGTTCGAAGACGGCGTCGATCGTAATGTAACGAAGATCGTGCGCCGCCAGCAGCGAGAGGAGCCAGAGGCCGATATTTGTGGGAGATGTGCGCTGGGCAATTTCCACGCGAAGCGACTCCTGGTAGTTATCGGGCGGGAGCCAGTGGGTCTGTGGTCCCGTGAATTCATCAAAGTAGCGCCACGTTTGCCGCGCGAATCGCCGCACAAGATCGCGGTCCGACTGTTCCAGGGCAAGTGCGAGCGCGGGTCGCTGCTCCGTGTCCAGCCATTTGACCACCAGCGGGCTGGCGAGCCAGAGAATCAGAAGTGGAATAGCCACGTTCCAGACATGGCTATCGAACCCCAAGGCCACGGCTGAAATCGCCGCCGCCGCCAAACCGGTCCAGCCAATCTGCCATAGGAACCCCCGCTGGCGATGACGCGCCCGTGTGTGCGCCATTTGCGCGGTTTCCCATTCCAGCATCCGGCGATGCGAAATCAACCGGCGGAACCAGACGCGTCCTACGGCATCCAAAGAGAGCTGCGTTTGATGGGGAAGAAGGGCGATTGACGACAGAGAGCGCACCGCGCCAGTGGCCAGAGGGCGAACCAACTCCCGCCAGGTTATAGGAGCCCTGCGAGGTTCTTCCAGGAGCCAGTTTACGGCCACGCGGTTTTTGTCAAACAGCTGGATGATCCATGACGCAAAAATCATCAGGATGACGAAAGCAATCCAGACAGGCGAAGAAGCAGGATAGAGTAACCAGCTTGCCCAAATCAGCAGTAGTGCCGAGATGGGAACCAGGCTGCGTCTAAGATTATCGAAAATCTTCCAGCGATTGAGGACAGACAATGGATTTCGCTGCACTGCGATCTGCTTTGTTGTGACGCCTTGCCGGGACCTCTCTACGCCGCGGATGGCAGGCAGGATCCAATCGGCTATTTGCCAGTCGCCACGAATCCAGCGATGTTGCCGGCTGCTGTAAACCAGATAGTTCGCCGGGAAGATATCAAACAATTCAATGTCACTGGCCAAGCCGGCGCGCACGTAAGCACCCTCGAGCAGGTCGTGACTAAGCAGTTTTGATTCAGAAAAACGGCCGGAGAGGACGCGATGGAACATCTTAACGTCGTAAATTCCTTTTCCCACGTAGCTTCCTTCTCCGAACAGATCCTGATAAACATCGGAGACTGCATGGGTATAGGGATCCACGCCTGCCGGATCGGAGAACAAGCGCGCAAAGCGAGTGGCAGTCGCGCTTGAAAGACTGGCGCTGACGCGTGGTTGAATGATCGTGTAACCGTCTTTGACTGTCTGGCCGTCGTCGGCCAGGTGCGGCCGATTTAACGGATGCGCCAGAGTTTCAATCAGGCGTCGCGCGGCGTCGTGTGGAAGCTGCGTGTCGGCGTCAAGGGTGATTACGAAGCGGATTTCATGAAGCGCTTCGCGATTGCCCGCATGAATCGGGTCGCCGGATCTGGTTGGTTCACCGTTGAGGAACTGGTTGAGCTCTTCTAGCTTGCCTCGCTTCCGCTCCCAACCCATCCAACACTGTTCACTCTGGCACCACCGTCGAGGGCGATGAAACAGGAAGAAACGCGCGCCATAACGCTGGTTGAGATCCTCGATGCCTGCTACCGCAATGGACAACAGGTTGTCATCTTCGGGCATGTGAGGCTCGGGCGCGTCGGAAAAATCCGACAGCAGGGCAAATTGGATATTGTCATCCGAGTTTGCCAGGTAGCGAACCTCAAGGCGATTCACTTCTGTCTCGATGGCCCCGGGGGACAGCAGCATCATCGGCACAACCACCAACGTGCGGAACTCATCGGGTATTCCGTACTCGAATGACATTTTGGGAAGAGCTTTGGCCGGAAGCACCAGAGTGACAAGGTAATTGAGTACCTGAACTGCCAGCTCGCTTGCTGGCAGAAGTGCCAGCAGGCTGAAAACCAGGACAAGACGGACCGGAGCTCCCGCCCAAAAGGCTGCCGCCAGCGGCAGCGCCAGATAAAGGGAGGTGAACCACACGATGCTGCCAAGGTATACGGATGTGGGATGACGGCGGGTCCAGCGCAGCAGTCTCTGCGAGAAAACAACGCGGCATCCGAGCTGGGAATCCAGCGCCGGACGGCCGTCGCCGATCAAATAATAGCCAACATGGTAATGGGGCGGTATGTCCTCGCTGTTTCCGCGCCAATCCTCCGAAAATGCGGATCGTACTTGCGAAACCGCCTGCTGCGCGACGGAAATTTCAGACCGGCCCGCGCCCCTGGCCATCTCCTCTACTGCATGCCGGTATGCATCTCGAGTATCAAAATCCATTTGCGCATAAATCCCCGCCGGCTCGGTGCGCAGGATTTCCTCAACCAGGCTCACCTCTTCGAACAGCTTTCGCCAGTCCGTTCGGGACAGACGCCTCAGACTGGTGATGATGTTGGAAATGGAAACCTGTTTGGCGGTGCGCCGATTTTGCTCCTGCTGGACAACGTCGGCAATGGGTGCGCCCAGCTTTCTTTCCAGCCATCCCTGCGCAGGACCTAGCGCCGATTCTTCCTCCGACAATTGACGGATTAACTGCATGGCGAAGTGGTGCGACGGGGCGCCATGCAAGCGCGCCATCTCGGCGAGCAAAACCAGCATTTGGTCCGGATCTCGACGGGCAGCGACAATTAACCGGTTGGCCCAGAAATCGGCCCGCTCGCGTTCGTACTGGCGCTGGTAAAGCTGTACGCTGAGCTGGCGCAGGCTCTCGATCAGACTGAGGCGCAGCATTAGCGGCATCGCCCAGAGCTCTCCCACAGTAAGAGGTGATATCCGCTGATAGGCCCGAAGAAAGTCCGTGATATTGCGTTCATCGACCAGACCGTCGCTGTGCGCCACCAATTCCAGTGCGATGCCGTAGATGCGCGGATCTCCCGCGTTCGGGCCGCTGGTAAGGATTGGCAGGACCTTGTAGAAGCCTCTCGTCAGGTTGCGGCGCACGTGGCCCGTCTGCGTTTCTATGACGTATGAGTTGTCAAGCAGCCACTCAGCCGACAACGAGACGCTCTGTTTCAGACGCACTGCCTCATTGAGGCCCTGAAAGACGGTTTTGAGGACTTTCTCGCTGCTCTCGAGCCGCTGCAGCAATCGCCGGCCACGCGCAAACACAGGAATAGCCTGATGGCGGGCCGCCAGGCGGGCCGCCTGGAGATTTAACCGCTCAGCCGTCAGCGATTCTCGGCGAGGAATTGTGTCTTTGGAATCGTCGTCGAGCGGCCGAAAAGGGCGGACAACAAAAATAAAAGCATTTCCGTCATCGCTTCGAAGCAGATCCAGTGCCCGATCCAGACGCTGTTGCTTAGTCTGGATAATCAACAGGGTCTCATTCAGGGCGATCCAGGGACGGTACTGCGAAAGGATTTTTTCATTGATGCCGAAGCCCAGCCACCGAATGCCGAGGAACCCTGCGAGAGCGCCCATGATGGCGAGCAGCGCCAGGTCCATCCAATCAAAGCTGACGTTGAGCGAAGAGGCGTAGAAGCGAACCACCCCTCCCAGGAAGAGGCCCACGGCCGCGCCAAAGAACAATCCCAACCGTGACCATTTCCCAGAAGAGCGAATGTTGTACACATCGAGGCGTCCATCCGCGGTTTTATGGATCGATGCCAGCCGGTGGAAGCGCCCTCGTTTGAGCTTTCGAAGTGCTTCTGCTGCTTCCGAAGGCTCCTGATAGAAACTTAAGATAATCTTCTGTTCCGCCATCAGACCTTATTGATTTGTCCACCGGGGAAAGCGCTCTCTCATGATGGCCGGAAGGCCGGCGCTACCACCTGAGACCAAAGTTTTCACATACCCCAAAGGGGACTGAACATCATGCTAAACAGAGATTTAACCTTGAATCGGGATTTTCGTAAATGACCCGTTGAAGCTGGCCGCGAATGAACGCGAATAAACGCGAATGGATTGTGGGGACGGACCCCAATTAACGAAGCTGCAAACGTAAGATACCGGGTAGCTTCCAATTTCGGCGTCGCTAATTGGGGTCTGTCCCCACAATCCATTCGCGTTTATTTGCGTTCACTCGCGGCCAGCTTCAACGGGGGGTCTACTGCTTGCGTAAGGGCACGAACCGCACCGGGCTGTAATCTTTTATTTCCAGTTTTCCATCCGACTTTTTCTCGACAACTTTCAGAATCTGCGTATTCAGGCTGGCTCCTACAGGGATGATCATTCGGCCTCCCGGCTTGAGTTGCTCAATAAGCGCGGGAGGGATTTCCGTGGCGCCGGCTGTCACCAGTATTCCATCGAACGGAGCCGCCTCGGGCCACCCCTGGTAACCGTTGCCGATTCGCGTGCGCACGTTGAGATAACCCAAGCGCTGCAACCGCTGCTGTGCTTGGCGGGCCAGCGGTTCGAGAATCTCAATTGAAAAGACCTCGCGGCAGAGCAATGACAAGACTGCAGCCTGGTAACCCGACCCGGTCCCAATCTCGAGAACTTTATGGTCCTTTTCCGGTCGAACTAGCTGGGTCATCAAGGCGACGATGTAGGGTTGTGAGATCGTCTGGCCTTCGCCGATGGGGAGGGGGCCGTCCGTATAGGCCTGGGCCTCAAGCTCGGGCGGAACAAAAAGATGCCTGGGAACGGTTTCCATTGCCCGTAATACCCGGGGATCTGTGATGTCGCGCGACTGCAACTGCTCTAGGACCATCCTCTTGCGAAGTTTTTCGAAAGAGGGAGCAGTCTCTCCTTGCATAGGTATCGCGGCACAGGCGCAGAGCGAAAGCGAAAGAGCCAGCCAGATTCGCATTGGGACTCCGGAAATATAAGTATAACTCCCCTTCATTGTCCGTTGTGGTTGTGGCCCTACGGCCGCTTATGAGTAAATAATCCGGTGCAATCAAGCGATTGATAACCCGGCGATTAGACATATTTAGCATGATTCATTGAGCGGAGGAAACCGTGGCCAAATTTATTCTGACCGGTTTCTCGGAGACCGGTGTAGAGGAGCTGAAGGACGAACTTTTCTGCTACCATTGCAAGCGCAACAATCAGCAGCGTTCTTACATTGTCGATCCGGCGAAAAAAGAAGCAATCCTTAAGAAGATTGAAATTGAGTTCTATTCAAGGAAATATGGCGACGATACGCTGGATTATCCGTTGTGCGTCGAATGCGCCATTCTTCTCGGGCTCAGAACCTTGTAGCGACGAGTCCCGTGCTCCAGGAGTTCCCAGGGAGCTAAAGATCGTCCCGTAGGAACGTTTGAAAATAGCGCAGCACTTCAGTGCTGTGAAGGCCGCTTTCAGCGGCCTTTCCCGAAGGGTTTCAGCCCCGGCCTTGCAAGGCCGGGGGCCAGCGCAATCCAGAATTACCCAAGGCCGGTTCACCGGCCTTCCAATCAACCGGCTTTAGCCAGCCAAATATTCCTTCGCAATTTCTCGGGTGGGCAGTTATGTGTGCTGGAGGACAACGCAGAGCATTTTCAGAAATCCTGCTTCACATAACCTGGAATACCGAGGGGAACGCTCTGCTATTACTGCTGATATTGAAGAACGCCTGTATCGATACCTTCGACATCGAATTGCCGAGACTTCTGGGGCCTTCCTGTTCGAGGTGGGAGGGGTAGAAGATCACATCCATCTGGCAGTTCGGGTTCCGCCAACTATTACTCTCAGCACTTGGATTGGTCAGTTGAAAGGTTCCAGTTCCCATTACATTAACCACCAAACAGGCCGACGGCACAGGCTGGATTGGCAAGAGGGTTACGGAGCAGTGAGTTTTGGCAGGAAAGACTTGGAATCTGTTTGCGATTACATCCGAAGACAAAAGGAACACCATGCTCGAGGAACGTTAAACAGGAGATTGGAATGCACAGAAAGTCCCGATGAGCAGCCAGCCGGCGTCAACGCCGGCGGGGATAAAGAAAAAGGCCGTTGAAACGGCCTGGACGATGATGACGCTCGCCATTAGTCCCCGGCCTCGGAAGGCCGGGGCTGAAACCCTGCGGGAAAGGCCGCTGAAGGCGGCCTCTCGCTCGCTGCCACGGGCTCAGAGGGTCAGTAGTTACGCGAAATGTCCAAACTCCTAGGCCCGTACCTGCGGGACGGGTGCGTCCAGCATCACACCTTTTGGCCGGAGACTTTGTAATAATCTGGGCTTCATCACCCGAAAAAAACATTCTCCTTCCCACAAGTGGGACACCGATACATTTTCCAAAACAGAAAGCGATGCAGCCTGTGTTTGAGAGTCGCTTCGGGATGGCCCGCACCGCAGCAGAAACAAACGTTTAGGTCAGCAGGGGCCCTCTCGATCTGCAGGGCGGATAGGTTCCTACGGGGCGAAGGGTCTGTCTCCCAGCGAAAAATTATCCCCCATCCGTAGTGGCTCATGTGCGAGCCCAAATAGCGATCCGAAAACCGGGTCAGGTAGTTGGCCCATCGGAGGATGGATTCCAGCAGGCGCGGCGGCACACGCGCCAGCAGTCGAGCCCGTCGCGGATAGGCGGGGAGCTTGTCTGCAGAAGGCGGATTCAAATACACCAGCCCGCTGTAAAGCTTCTTGTAACGCAGCACCCGAAATTGCGTGTTCGCCTCGACCGTTTCCATAAATGATTGCAGGCTGAAGCGATTTACATGGCCTCCTCCGGCGAATACGAATCGATATAAATCATCGTCAAAGCAAAAACCATTTGGGATGGCCGCCCAAAGATAACCGCCCGCTTTCATTACTCGATTGAGCTCAAAAAGCGTCTCCTCGAGATATTCGAAATGCTCGAACGCATGATTGCATACTGCCACATCCACCGTGGCGTCTTTCAGTGCCAGAGCCTGCGAGCGGACAATCACTCTTGCCCAACAGGATTGGGCCCGAGGAGGAAACGCCAGGTCGGCGGCAATGACCTTGGCCTGCGTGGAATGATAGGCAAAACTCCCTCCGCCGGCGCCAAGGTCCAGAACTCGCGCCGAGCCGGGCAGATCGCGAACCAGTTCATCCATGACGCCTGGAAGCTCGCGCGTAAATTCCAGCGCCGGAGGCAATAAACAAAATGCATCCGCCGATCACCTTGAGGCGGAAACGAGCGGGATTTTCGACACCTTCTGGAGGAACGACGGCTAAAGCAATCGCCGCCAAAGTGGATACCAGGCCGGCACAAGCTGTCAACCAGCGGCCCAAACTGCCGCCTGGGATCAACATCACTTCCGCATCGTCGGCTTTCGGAGGAAGAACAAAGATGCTGGCGAATAAATAAATGTAGGGCACGAAATAAACAATGATCGTCGTGTCCACGAGCACCAGATATGCGTCTTTTACGGTTCCTCCCCACAAGCTGGTAGATACAAAGAAAGTCGAGAGCAGCCCTTGCGCCAGAATTGCTGCGTAAGGGGTTTGCCACCGCGGATGAACTCTCCCAAACCACCCCGGAAGATAACGATCCAGCCCGGCGACAAACGGGACACGAGCCGAGCCTGCCAGCCAGGCGCCGGCGCCCCCCAATCCCCCCAGCGTCATGCACAGCGCAGAGAGAGCCGTGATTCCATGCCAGTCCAGCCTTCTGGATACCGATGCGATTGCCTGAATGGCTCCGCTGATCACGCTCACCTCGTTCTTGGGAAGGACCACCAGCAAAGCGGCCGTTCCCAGAATGTAAATGAGAGCAATGGCGACTCCCGATATGAGGATAGCGCGTGGAATATTTTTTCGCGGGTCTTTAATCTCGTCTCCCATGACAGATGCCAGTTCCAGCCCCGCAAAACCAAAACAGAGAGAGGCCCAAAAGCCCATGGTCTTGTAACTTTTCACCGGAAGAAACTCGAGAGGCTCAAAGGAATTGGCTGCGCCCAGCCGGTACAGAGCGACCGTCCCGGCGACTGCAACGATGGCGGCCGGAATCCAGGTGCCGATCGCTCCCAGGTTCTGCACCCACTTGCCGATATCGAGTCCTACAACGTTGAGCAGAATGGCCATCCAGAGGATAACAAGAGAGAAACAGAACACGTAAGCGGGTCTTTCTCCCAGACTTGGGTACTTGGGGCCGGCCACGTACACAGAAACTCCGGCCACAAAAATCAAGAGCGATGGGTAGTAAATCAGATTGTTGGTCCAGTAGCACCATCCGCTCAAAAAGCCGTGGAAAGGCCCGAAGGCGCGCTTGGTCCATTGGTACAGGCCGCCTTCTTCCGGGAAACGAGTGGAAAGTTCCAGCACCACCAGTCCCTGTGGAATGAAAAACAAAAGCATCGCCAGCACCCAGAGCGAAATGGAACTAACTCCGCCGGCGGCCGCCACCGCGATCCAGCGCAAGCCGACAATGGCGACGATGTTGAAAAGGATGAGATCGAGGAGGCCCAGGGCTTTTTTAAGTTCCGGTTGCGCCATCGGTGATGAAACTAACGCAAAGAGGCCGGCCCGCAAAGTGTCTTTTTGGCGTTAGAATGACAAGCACACGAGGAGAACCATCATGGACAAAATCCACGTCATCATTTTGGTCGAGAATAATTACGAAGATCTGGAAGTCTGGTATCCGAAGCTGCGCCTGATTGAGGCTGGTTACGAAGTGAAAGTAGCCGGAACCGGAGAAAAGACTTATGCCAGTAAGCATGGGTACCCGTGTGCCACAGACGGAAAGATCGAGGATTTTCGTGCTGGCGACTTTGACATCGTGGTCGTTCCCGGTGGGTGGGCGCCTGACCGGCTGCGGCGTTTCCCTGCTGTACTTGGTTTTGTCCGCGAGGCGGCGCAGAAAAATAAAATTATCGCATCCATTTGCCACGCCGGCTGGGTGCTGATCTCTGCCGATGTGGTCCGGGGAAGGAAAATGACAAGCGTTCCAGCGATCAAAGACGACATGAAAAATGCCGGAGCTATTTGGCTCGACCAGCCGGTGGTAGTGGACGACAATTTCGTCTCGGCACAGGTTCCCAAAGACTTACCGGAATTCTGCAGGCATATCATCAAACTGGTCGAGCTCCGTTATGGAGTAGAGGCCGAAGTGAGCTCAAAGGCGTAGATAAGTCGCCAATCGCAGGTCGAAAGTCTGAAGAGAAGCGAGTCAACAAGTTATCAGGTCATCAGGTCATCAGGTCCACAAGTCGGCAGGTCAAGCCCATGCCGAATCCAGACCTGCTGACCTGTTGACTTGATGACCCGATGACTTGATCACTTGTTGACTGGAATATTTTGAGCAGGAGGAGGATTGGCATGGCTGAACCGTGGACGGAAATCACCGAGCAGCAGGCGTCCGGAGACGTTGCCAAACTGTATTTGGACATCAAGCGGACGCTGCGCGTGTCGGTCGTGAACCTCCTGTACCGCATCTGGGCCGCCCAAGGAATGCTGCCCCTGCTCTGGACGGCGGCCCGTCCCAATTTGCAGACCATCGATTTTGAAAACAAAGCGGACAGCCTGCGAACTGAAGCGGTAGAAAAAATTGAATACGACGTTGAAGTTCCCGCTCACAAATCCCGCATGCCGCTGATGAATCTGAGTGCCGGTGAGCTGGAGAACATCCGGGGCGAACTGGATGTGTTTCATTATGTAAATTCCAAGCTGTTGCTGCATTGCGCCCTCCTCAAACAGGCTCTGGGATTTCTGGGGTACCGAGGAACCGGCCGGCCGCTCGGTCAGATAGAGTCGGGAATCCCCTCGGAGATGCCGAGAGAAATCGTGCTCCTGGACCCGCAGTCGGCGGATCCTGACTTGCGTTCGCTGTTTGCGGAGATCGGCGAACGGTTGAAGCTTCGCGCGGTGAACAGCGATTACCGGGCGCTGGCTAAGTGGCCCGCTTACTTGAGGCTGGCGTGGATGGATCTGCGACAATACCACGACGCGCCCTATTACGAAGCGCACATAAAGAATCTGCGAAACTATGCGATGGAGTTGGTGCGAGGATTGCCCTATTCCACGGTGATTACGTCGGAAGAGGCCAAGCAGGCGGGGACTGACCGGGGCACGTTGACAAAGCGGGTCGATCCGTTCTTTGAGCTGCTGCCCGGTCTCATTCTGAATATTTCCTTCCTGAAGATTGCCTTGGATGGCGCCGACGAGGCTCGCAAGTCGCCATTTCCGGTGGAGCTGGTAGCGCGCTTGTGAATTACGAATTTCGAAGTGCGAATGTCGAATGCTCCGCTTTGCCCGCTTCGACATCGATCAAAAATTCTCTACGTAAGCTCAGCCGTTCACGCTCACGAGCCTACAGTGGCCATACCGGCCAGAACCAACTGGCCAGCAGGCAAAGTTGTGAGTTTCTTTTCACGGGCGTGGACGTCTTCGCAGGTTGCGGGCTAGCCTGTTTAGTTCAACAGCAGGAAACGAATGTGGCCAAACCCTATCGGGCTGTGCGACGCCTTCAGCGTCGTATGGTTTATGGGGCGGTCAACCGGCGGCGTCGCCCCCGCCTAAGGCGGGCGGGCTTTGCCGCCGGCTATACTCTCTAAACCCTTCGGGTTTAGCCTCGGGTTTGGACACTTTCGCTGAAAA
>DASXTB010000120.1:0-9814 GCA_036505615.1 Acidobacteriota bacterium | reverse complement strand
TTCTGCATTGGGAAGATACTGGAACTTCATCCGCCCTTTCACGCTTCTTGTTCCGGCCATGGGAATGGTGGCTGGATCGCTGGTAGCGCTGGGAGCTCCTCCACGCTTGAAATCTGACTGGGTTTCAGGCACAGGCCCGGTCGCGCTGCAAATCGTGCTCGGCGGACTGATGGCGGCAGTGCTCAATGCTGCGAGCAATGCGCTCAACCAGATCTTCGACCTGGAAATCGACCGCATTAACAAACCGGATCGTATGCTCCCGAGCGGCCGCATGACAGTGCGACAAGCCTGGGTGATCTCCACGACGGCGTTTGTCGCTGCGCTGCTGCTTGCGGCATGGATCAACTGGCAGTGCCTGTCACTGGCAGTTGCCGCCGTTGTTCTGACTTTTACCTACTCTGCTCCGCCGTTGAGGACCAAGGGGCGGGGGATTTGGGCCAATGTGACCATCGCCATCCCGCGCGGGGCTCTTCTGTTTGTAGCCGGCTGGTCTTGCGTAAAGACGATAGCGCAGCCGGAACCGTGGTGGATTGGCGGTGTGTTTGGAATTTACTTTCTGGGCGCAACGACAACCAAGGACTTTTCGGATATCAAAGGAGATCGGGCCCACGGCTGCAACACCCTTCCTGTCTTGTACGGAGAACGCATGGCTGCTTACCTAATGTCGCCGTTTCTGATATTCCCATTCTTACTTCTGACTGCAGGGGCTCTTGCTGGAATACTTCATGGCAATCGTCCCATGCTGGTGGCGTTGGGGCTGGTTCTCAGCGGGTGGGGTAGTTACATCGCATACTTGATTTTGCGCAAACCCGAAGAGCTGAGCCAGGAGAACCATGTGTCGTGGAAACACATGTATCTGCTCACGGTATTCGCACAAGTGGGCATCGCAGTCGCTTATCTAGTCTAACTGAGAGGGTATGAAAAAACGAAGCTGACCACAATCTGTACGGGCGACCCTGTGTGGTCGCCCGCTGCAGAATCCAGCGGATTTTTCGTGGCTCCGTTCCGAAGTGCACCCGCGGGAACTGTGCACTTTTCTTAGCTAATCTGTCAGCAACGGCGGGCGGCCGCATGGGGACGCCCGTACGATCCGAAGGATTTTTCAAGCTTCTCACGCTCGCGGCACCGATCCCCTTACAAATTATGAACCCCTGCGAGGCCCGTCTACATCCAAAGAGTAGGGCCAAAACGTATTGATTAATTAACCTGATACGCGTTGAAGTTCTAAATGGATTTGAGGTATTATCTAAAGGTCACTGTAAAGAGGGTGTGAATCGTTGCTGTCGCGACATAGAGGTTCGATGCGCCGAGCACTAATCTTTGTCTTCCTGCTTACCTCTCTTACTCCTGCATTGATAGCTGCGCCTTCGGCCGAACTGCGTGGCATCCTGAAAGACCAGGAGGGAAATCCAGTTGCCAATCTTGCGTTTTCTCTCATCAGAGCCGGCATACGGCAGGCGCTGAAGTCGGATCAGTTGGGGAATTTTGTTTTTAAGAATCTGGTCGCCGGGGAGTACGCGGTTCAGGTGGAAAGCTCCCGCTTTAGGCCGGTGTCGGGAGCCACTGTAACCATTAAGCCAGGCGAGAGCGCCTTTCTCACCGTGATACTGCAGCAAGTCTTTGATTTAGACCAGACCCAGGCAGCTGCGAAGAATGACGAAATTCGGACCATCTTGAGGAACAGCACCGACGGGCGGCTGATCTTTCGCAACAACCCGAACGTAACGACGGCTGGTGTTGAGCCGGCATCTCTGACCCACAGCAACGGAGTTGTCGAACTTTTTTCCGGCAATGGATGGGGGAACGGGGATTTCTCTGTTTTTCCAGTAAGTTCCTATGCCGGAATGCTCACCAATTTTGCCTACGCGGAAGATCTTGGAGGATCGTTGAGTTATGTTCTCGCCGGGCAGTTTGCCTCGGGGGAGGATGCTCTCTGGAAGGTGCGTAACTCAATGCACTACCGCTTAGGGAAGAATCAGAATTTGGAGATGCTGCTCGGTTACACGCGGCTGGCCTTTAATTCGCCCAACATGGTATTCGTGAATGAGCCGTCGCGGCTGGGACAAAATTCGGAGTTCATCAACGCCGTGGGGTCAGCCAGGGTAATGGCGCTCGGCGTGAAGCACTCTTGGAATCCTAGCGACGTGCTGAGCTTGGCTTATGGCCTGGAGCTCGAAAGACTCACCGCATCGACCGCTGAAACGTTTGCCAGCCCTATGCTGGAGGCCAGTTGGAGAGCATGGAGGGGCGGCGGGATCGGCGCCAGGGTGACAAGCAAGCGCATGACACGCTACAACACTCTGCTGCTGCCAAACGGGAATACAGCAGACGTTGCCGATGCCCTGTACTTAACCAAGGTGGGAGACACAGTCCGCATCGGGACGAATCGTCACTATGAAATCAACAGCTCGCAGCAACTGGGATCTGCCCGAGCGGAATTGTCCTTGTTCGTGGATCAGCTTCGAGGGGGCAGCCCCTACCTGGTATTCAGTCCGCTTCAGAATGACGGGATTGCTTATGACCTCCCTTTCCGAACCAATGACCAGCGTGGTGTCCGTGCGGCGGTCAGTGCCGGAACCGATGTGCTGAATTACGGGATTGATTACGTCTACGGCAGCGCGTTTGGATTCGACGAGACGGTTCGCTCAGTGCAATCCGTTCAGGATGCTCTGAGGGCTCATCACTACCACGCCGTTACGGGCCGCGTGCAGACCACTATCCCCAGGATCCACACTGTGGTTGCGGGTGTAGTAAGGGTAGTGCCCGGAAAGCCACTCACGACGGTCGATTTATTTCACGACTCCTCTAATATTTCCAACCAAAGCGTGAATTTGTTTGTGCGCCAAGTGATACCGTTCCCAGACCTGCTTGGGTTTTCGCCTCGTCTGGAGGCGCTTATCGATCTTCGAAACGTGCTCAACCAGGATATCGGACTGCTTCACACTGAGCTGGGAGATGTTGTAATTGTCCGAAACCCCCGTACCGTGCGCGGCGGCATCTCCGTAAATTTCTAGTTTCCCCTTTTGATTTCACTGTTGGAGCCATCGACCTTTGGGGGCGACCGTGTGGGCGCCTGTGGCGCCTGTGGCGCGCAAAGGGGTTTGGACATTTCGCATACCTACTGCCCTCTGAACCCGTGGTAGTCGAGCGAGAGGCCGCCTTCAGCGGCCTTTCCCGCAGGGTTTCAGCCCCGGCCTTCCGAGGCCGGGGACTAAGGCGCGTGTAATGATCGTCGTCCAGGCCGTTTCAACGGCCTTTTTCTTTATCCCCACCGGCGTTTACGCCGGTCGGCTGCTCATCGGAACTTTCTATGCATTCCAATCTGCTGCTTAGGGTTCCTCGAGCATGGTGTTCTTTTTGTCTGCGGATGTAATCGCAAACAGATTCCAAGTCTTTCCTGCCGAAACTCACCGTTCGGTAGCCTTCTTGCCAATCCAGCCTGTGCCGCCGGCCTGTTTGGTGGTTAATGTAATGGGAACTGGAACCTTTCAACTGACCAATCCAAGTGCTAAGAGTAATAGTTGGCGGAACCCTCCACCACACATAACTGCCCATCCGAGAATTTTGCGAAGGAATATTTGGCTGGCTAAAGCCGGCTGCTAGGAAGGCCGGTGAACCGGCCTTGGGTAATTCCGGATTGCGCTGGACCCTGGCCTTCCAAGGCCCCGGGGCTGAGACCCTTCGGGGAAGGCCGCTGCAAGCGGCCTGGGCGAGGCTGGAGTGTGTCTCAAAACTACGAACCACGGGGGACACCAGGAACACGGGAAATTAACCTAATTTCGCAAGGCCTTTATGGTCCCAGTCTTCCCCCCGTGGGTTCACAAAACTGCACGCACATCCAAATTTTTGAATAGAGTACAAAGTTTTGTATGATGTTCCTGCAGCCAATTGGAGGCTGGGAGGAAAATAGTCTTGGTTTTCATGAATTTAGGAGCAAAGACTTCGGGGTTGGACGGTGGCACGGATTTTGCTTTTCCCTCATTCCAACTAGGCCGCCACATGACACGCCTCTCCATCAGGCTGAAGATTATTTTTGCGGTAGCCGCTTCGGCTGTTCTGGTGTATCTCGCCTTCCTCAATCTAGAGAGCCGTATCCGGTGGCATGAGGTCTCGGATGGTGTGTCCTGGGGTAATTCACGCCACGGCGTGGTTGCTCGCCTGGTCGAGACGGGCGGATCTGCGCAGGAGGCGGGCCTTCTTGCCGGCGATGTGCTCCTTAGCATAAATGGGCGCCCTGTTCATGACCTGGACGATTATTACCGCTGGGTGGATCGAATCCGGCCGGGCTCGGACGCCGTCTATTTGGTCGGCAAGGCTGGAACTGCAATCAAAGTGTCCTACGTCGTGCCTCTCCGCCTCAAAGGCATTCTCAGCACCACGGATTTTTATCTGGTGGTTGTGGCCTTCATTTACCTGGTCACCGGGATAGTCATCTTTCTGAGGAACTGGAGAGGCCAATTCTCGTTTCACTTTTTTCTGGTTTGTTTACTTTCGTTTATCCTTTACGTATTCCGCCACACCGGCCAGGCCGACAGCTTTGACGTTTTTGTTACTTTGTTATCGAGCGGGGCACTGCTGATTCTGCCGGCGGTCTTTTTTCATTTCTGCCTGAATTTTCCAGTGCGAGACGGGCGGCTGCCACGCGAGGCTCTATTGATAGCCGCTTACGGGAGCGGGCTGTCGCTGATGGTGGCGCACGCCTTGTGGTTTGCCGGAAAGTTCAACGTAATCGGCGTCCCGCGGAACCTTTATTTCAGCCATCTCTTTGACAAGCTGCACCTCACCTATTTCACACTCTGGTTTTTGGCGGCTGCGGCAGTGCTGGTTTACTCGCGATTGCGCTGCGACTCGATCGAGCAGCGGCAGCAGATGAAGTGGATCGTGGGTGCAACGGTGCTGGCGATTGTCCCCTTTGCGTTGTTCTACGCGCTCCCCTTTTCGCTGGGATTCGTCCCCACCTTGCTTGAGGAAATGTCGATACTGAGCCTGGGGCTGATGCCCCTTGGCTTTGGCTACGCCATTATCAAATATAAGCTGATGGATGTCGACGTTATCTTCAAACGCGGGGCGGCTTACTTCATTGCCAGCACTGCATTGCTTGCCGTTTATTTCACCGTGGTGCTTTTTGCCGGAAAGCTGGTGCTGATTTACGCGCCGGACGCTAACTTTGTTTTGTTTGCTGTCGCCGCGCTGGTTACCGCCTTCCTGTTCGGCCCTCTGCGCGGCCACATCCAGGGCGCCATCGATCGGTTTTTTTACAAGGAACAGTACGATTATCGCACCTCTTTCTCCGATTTCAGCAAGACCCTTTCTTCCGAGATCAGCCTGGATCGCCTGGCGGCATTGCTGATGGAGCGCCTGCAAAAGACGATCAATGTTGACCAGGTATCGCTGCTGATGGCTCAGGAGGGGGATTGGTACTACATGCGGTACGCCGTTGGAGTGCCAGACGGCAATCGCATGTTTCGTATTCCCGAAGAGGTTTTTCGGGAATATGACCGGGCTTTGAATCCGCTCTATTTCTCTGCCCGCCAGGAACATGTCCGGACTTTGCGCAATTCGCTGCACGAGATTGGATTGAATTACATCCAGCCGTTGCGCGCTCACGACCGAGTAATAGCCGTCTTGGCGCTGGGAAGACGCCGCGACGGAGATTGGCTCTCGAGCGAAGATTTCGACCTCCTGGAAGCCATTTCGGGTTATGCCGCCATAGCCATTGAAAATGCCAGCCTCTACCAAAGTGTGGCAAGCAAGGCCAACGAGCTGGAACAGCTCAAAATCTTCAGCGAAAGCATCATTGAGAGCATTCAAGTTGGAGTGGTGACGGTGGATCCGGAGGGCCGAATTACCAGTCTGAATTCGGCGGCAGAATCTCTGCTGGGAAGCCGTCGACATCAGCTGGCTGGAAAGATGCTGGACGCGGTATTCCCTTCCAGTTTGCTCGATCAGGTGCGCGCCTCTTCGGGAGGAAGCTGGCTGATGCCCGAGGCGTTGAACTTTTACAGGGTCACGGTGCATACGGCTGCCGGCCAGACGCGCATGGTCAACCTGCATTTTGTTCCTTTCGTATCGCGCGATGACGTAGTGAGCGGCACGCTGTTGGTCATCGACGATGTGACGCAGAAGGTCCGGCTGGAGGATCAACTGGTCCAGGCGGAGAAGCTGACGAGCCTTGGTGTTCTGGCCGCAGGAGTGGCGCACGAGGTTAATACTCCCCTAGCCGGAATCTCCAGCTATACGCAGATGTTGCTGAAGGAACTCCCCGCCGGGCATCCTTATTACCCGATTCTGAAGAAGATGGAAACGCAGACCTTCCGCGCGTCCGACATATTGAACAACCTACTGAATTTCGCGCGACTGAGCGGAACTGACTTTCGAGAACTGAATCTCAATCACCTGGTAATGGAGACGGTTTCGCTGCTGGACCATCAACTCAAGAAGCAGAATATACAGGTCTCGATGGAGTTGGACCCCACGCTGCCGGGAACCTACGGCAACAGCGGCAAGCTTCAGCAGGTTTTCATGAACCTGCTTTTGAACGCCAAGGATGCCATGCCGCAGGGAGGACAGATTCAGTTGCGCACCGAGCGATTGGAGGGGAGCATCCAGGTAGTCATTAAAGACAACGGAGTGGGAATCGAGAAAGAACACATCAAAAGAATCTACGATCCCTTTTTCACCACTAAAGATGTGGGAAGAGGGACCGGACTGGGGTTGTCAATAAGTTATGGAATCATTCAAGAGCATTCGGGAAACATCAGAGTGGAAAGCGAGCCAGGTAAGGGAACTGAATTTACGCTCCAGTTCCCCGTCCGCCGAATTCACTGAATCCGCCGCAGCCGGCCGCGGCTCTATCCTTGTCATCGATGACGAGGACATCATGCGCGATGTGCTGACCAGGCTGCTGCATGACGGGGGCTATTCCTGCCAGACGGCTGAGACAGGCGAGGAGGGGCTGGAAAGAATCCGCGAAGGTTTCTTTGACCTGGTGCTGCTCGATTTGATGATGCCTGGCATCGGGGGCATGAAGACGCTGGAGCAAATCCGCAAGATTGACTCGACCATCGTGGTCGTTATTCTGACGGCCTATGCCTCCATTGAAAGCGCGGTGCAGGCGACTCGATCCGGAGCCTTCGATTTTCTGGCCAAGCCGTTCAAGAACGAAGAGCTGCTGCTGGTGGTTGAAAACGGGCTTCAGAGACGCAAACTGCAGTTGGAAAACCAGCAATTGCGCCGCACGTTGAAGGAACGCGCGGGCTTTGAAAACATTGTGGGCAAGAGCGAAAAGATGCAGCAGGTGTTCGATCTGATCACTCAGGTGGCGCCCAGACGCAGCACCATTCTTGTTCAGGGCGAAAGCGGAACGGGCAAGGAGTTGGTGGCCAAAGCGATTCATAACCTGAGCCCGCGGGCCGACGGCCCGTTTGTCGCCGTCAACAGCAGCACCATCCCGAGCGAGCTTTTGGAGAGCGAACTTTTCGGTCACGTGAAGGGAGCTTTCACGGGCGCCAGCAGCGCAAAAAAGGGCCTGTTTGAGGTGGCCGACGGCGGCACGATCTTTCTTGACGAGGTTGGGACCATTCCTTTTGAGACGCAGACTCGACTGCTGCGCGTCATCCAGGAGCGCGAGTTTCGCCGCGTAGGCGGGATCGACAATATCAAAGTCGATGTGCGGATCATCGCCGCCACCAACAGCGATTTGAAGAAAGCAGTCGAAGAGCAGCGCTTTCGCGAGGATCTATACTATCGCTTGAATGTAATAACCATTCCTCTGCCTCCGCTGCGGGAAAGGAAGATTGACATCCCTTTGCTTGCCGAGTTTTTCATCCGGCGTTATTGTAGGGAAAATGCACGCGATCTGTGCGTGCTGGATCCGGAAGCGCTCAAGGTCCTGCTGGAACATGACTGGCCCGGCAATGTGCGTGAATTGGAGAACTCCATTGAGCGGGCTGTGGTGCTGGCGCCGGGGGACCGAATTACCCCGGATCTGTTCCCGCGCGAAGTGCTGGAATCGGCTGGCTCGATGACCGATCACTGGGAATTGCTGGAGGACGGGGCCAGTCTTAAGGACCTGGTGATGGAATTCGAGAGAAATCTGATAGATTCGGCGCTGAAGAAGACCGACGGCAATCAGAAGAAAGCCGCGCAGTTGTTGCGGCTCAACGCCACCACCCTGAACGAAAAACTGAAACGGCTCAAGATACGGGCCAAGTAGGTCTGGCAGTGGAGAGACGGCCTGGAAGCGGAGAGACGGCCTGAGGGCCGTCTCAGCGTGGCAGTTTACATCGCGGACAGACGGCCTGAGGTCCTTCCCAGGGAATTTTACATTTTGTGGTAGAGACGGCCCTCAGGCCGTCTCTCCGCTCCCAATTCTAGAAAGTCCATGGCTCGCCTTCGGCGGATGCTGCCACCCACTTCGCGGCCCTCGCCCGTGCGTCCCCCGCTTACCCGCGATTCAGAGTTGGACCCTCCCTCTAAAATCTGCTAAGTTTCTCTACTCGTCTCGCGACCCGAAAATCGAAAGTTAATCGAAGAATGGACATTCTCGACCAAATACGCCGTCGCGCCTCGCAGCATGTAAAGAGGGTTGTGTTTCCTGAGGCCGAGGAGCCTCGCACGCTGCAGGCGGTTGCCAGGCTGGCCGTAGAGAAAATCGTGACGCCGGTCTTGCTTGGTGATCCGGAGAAAATCCATCGCCTGGCGGAAAAGGAAAAGCTGTTGCTCTCCCGGATCGAGATCATTGATCCGGCCAGGGCTACTGCTCAAGCACGCGAGTTGGCGCGCAGATATTACGAGCGGATGCGCGCGCGGGGGATTACCGAGGAAGAGGCCCGGCGGCAGATCCTTGACCCCATGAATTTTGGCGCTCTCATGGTCGCCGCAGGAATGGCCGACGGTTCTGTGGCGGGAGCGGTGCATACAACGGCAGAAACTGTGCGAGCGGCGCTGCGGTGCATCGGCTTGAAATCCGGAATCTCTGTAATTTCCAGCTTCTTTTTGATCGCCACCAAAGACACTTCGCTGGGAACACGGGGAGCTTTCGTCTATGCTGACTGCGGCGTGGTACCTGATCCGTCAGCTTCGCAGCTCGCCGACATCGCTATCTCGTCAGCCGAGAGCGCGCGCATTTTTCTACAGGACGAGCCGCGGGTAGCAATGCTTTCTTTTTCTACCAAGGGCAGCGCCGCGGCTCCATTGGTGGACAAGGTAGTAGAGGCGACTAGAACAGTGGAGGCGCGTCGTCCGGACCTGCTGGTGGATGGGGAGCTGCAGGTGGACGCGGCAATCATTCCGGAGGTGGCCGCAAGCAAAGCTCCGGGAAGCAAGCTCCAAGGCAAGGCCAATACGCTGATTTTCCCGGACTTGAACGCAGGCAATATTGCTTATAAGTTGACCCAGCGACTGGCAGGCGCGTCCGCTGTTGGCCCAATTCTTCAAGGTCTGGCAAGGCCGGCCAATGATCTTTCGCGCGGCTGCAATGCCGAAGACATCGTCAACGTGTCGGCTATTACGGCGCTGCAAGCGGAATTTGGAAAGTAAGAGCTGGGTGTTGGGTGCCCGGTGTTGGGTGTCGGTTATTGGGTCCAGTATGAACCACGGGGAACACTGGGAACACAGCGCACAAAAAAAGCAGCTGATATAGCGCCGAATCCCGCGAATAAGAGGATCCCCAAGTCCCCGTGTCCCCAGTGGTTCATAGTGGACCAACCCCGACATCCGACACTCGAGAGTCTAGACTCAAGACCCGAAACTTATTTCGAGGAGTGAAGAGCATGTCGTCTATCGTTCGTGTGACAGCGCGCCAAATCTTGGA
>DASXTB010000119.1:0-13215 GCA_036505615.1 Acidobacteriota bacterium | reverse complement strand
TTCTCTTTAGAGGGGTCTCGGTTGCCTGGACAACGGGAAACCCTATTTGCAAAATCACGCAATCCTAGAAGATTGACCGTCCACAATCAAGCGCCTTTGTGGTTCGAGAAACTCGACCACCAAGACACAGCGGAAACAAAGGCCGCGTCAACCTTTTGCCTGGCTGGAGCGTAGCTACTGTGTCGTAACCAGGTGATATGATTGGGTCAACGAAACCGATAACCCGCCACGCTGCGTACGATGACCGAAGAAGAGATGGTTACGGCCATTCTAAAGGGGGAGGAGGTGGCCTTTGGCCTTTTTTTTGAGAAGTATAAGCACATGGTCTACTCGGTCGCATATAGGGTGGTGGTCGACCAATCTGACGCCATGGACATTGTGCAGCTGGTTTTCATGAAATTACACCGCATGCTTCCCCAGTGGGATCCCAGTCGGTCCTCGCTTTCATCCTGGATTTACCGCATCGCGCTAAACGAGTCGATCGACCGATGGCGCTCCAAGAATCGCTATCGCGTTCTCAGTCTGGAGGGTTTAGGGGCGAATGAAGACAATCCTATCCAATTCCGAAGCCAGTCGCCTTCGGCACTGGCGCAGCTCAGGGAAAAGGAATTGAAAAGACTGATTCGCAAGGAGCTTGACCATCTGCCTACTTTGCAGAGGAAGGTTTTCTTGTTGCGGCACTTCGAGGGCTTAAAGCTGGACGAGATTTCAAAAATTCTGGGCATTTCCATCGGAACAGTAAAAACTTCGCTGTTCCGAGGAGTGCGCAGTTTACAAAGCAGGTTAAAGAGATATAAAGAACTGAGTGCGGATTGGACGGCTGAACATGGGGCCTGACGGGCATCCTGACCACGAACAGTGGACTCTGTTCTACTACCATGAGCTCCCGCCGCAGGAAGCGCGGCGGTTGGAAGAGCACTTGCGCGGCTGCGGCGAATGTAACCGCGCCTTTTCCGAGTGGCGGCGCATTCAGTCTCTTGTGACGCTGCAGGTTCCTGAGCCTTTGCCCGCGCGATGGGCTCAGCTTCGTTCCGCGGTGATTCACGAATTTCGCCGGCGAACCAGCGCCGGCAGGCTCGAGTTGCTAGTCGAAGATTTGACGCAGGGCGTTGCGTGGATGTGGAACTACCTGACCGAGGACCCGATGGCGGCGATGGCCTACGTGAGTGCAGCCATAGCTTACCTCATCTATTCATTGTCGAATGTCTCTGGGCTGCAGTCCCTAATCCCAAACACCGAGCAGGTATTGAGCTTGATTCGCTTGGCATTTTGAAGGAAGAACGATGACGACTGAACAAATCGCCGGTGATTCGGCCTCGCTGACCAAGAGTGACGGCTTTTCGCTGGTCCAATTCTATAGGGATATGGTTGGAGTCATGCTTCGTCCCAAGTTGCAATTGGCGGCGATCAAGGAACGCCTCGAAATTTGGGAGTCCTTTGTTCTGCTTTTTGTGGCTTTTTATGTCAGTTTTTACTATGTCGGCGGTATCTATTTCCCGCATGATCCGCTTCCTCTATACTCGATCTGGTTTCCGGCTCTGTTTGGCGCTGCTGCGCTCCTTTTGGATGTGGCGACGATCCATTGGGCGGCTCGCGCATTGAAAGGCGGCGGGACGTTCCGCGGTCTTCTCTCCCTGCATGGCTTCAGCTTTATTCCCAAATTCTTGCTGGCAGTTCCGGCTTTGATTGTGTTGTTGGTTTTTCCTTCGGGAGTGCTTGGCTGGGTTGCCGAGAATCACTTGCTGGCTTTGGGAATCGTTCTGGCCGTAGCGATCCCACTACTGATCTGGAACCTTATCTTGAAGATCCTCGTCATCCGCGTCGCCTATGGAATCGGGGTGGGAAAATCCATCGTGGCGATCATCTTGAGCGCACTCCTCTTCGGAGTTTTGTGGGTATTGCCATTCCTTATGTTGGTTGGGTCTGCGCATATCTCGTTTCGGGATTTGCAGGCGTATCTTGCGCCCCGATACGACATCCCAAATGTTCCCGGACACCTTGACATTAGTATCCCAGTTGACCGGACCGCCTTTAAGCTACGCCAGCCTCGCCGGTTCGAACTGGTCTCCGTGTCCACCAAAACCGAAGCGGGCGCGAAGACCAAGCGGAGACACTTCAAGTTGTTCGGGGGCGCCGATTTCAGGAATCAGGAACTGGTTCGAATTGTCGGGCTGCCAGGAGACCGAGTAGAAGTTCGCAGCGGTCAGGTCTGGCTGAACGGCGCTCCTGCGAAAGAGGAATATCTTGTCGCTTCCAATCCTGACTTAAATCTTGCTCCGGTTCAGGTTACTTCAGGCAGCGTTTACCTCCTTCCGGACAATCGCAAAGCGGACCTGGCTTTGGTTCCTTCGGGAGTGATTCCGTTAAGCTCTATCAGCGGAAGACTTGTTGTTTCCAAGTACCCCTTTGGTTGGATTTGCTGGAAACCGGAAGTTTTTAAACATGGAACTCTAAGTCCCCCTTGAGGCCCGCAGCGCGCCGCGAAGCGGTGCTATTGGAGAGACGCCTCGTGGGGCGTCTCCTGCACGATGAAACATTACGCGGGAGACGGCCCACCGGCCGTCTCTCCAAAATGCCCTAACCCGGGAGCCCGCCGCGGGCTAGACCACTCCCTTAAGACGGCCTACAGTGTTTCCCGTATTTTTCCTTTCTGCAGCAACTCGAGCTTGAGTTCAGCGTCGGCAAGAGAAGAGCCTCTCCGGCGCTGGGAAGGTTTTTTGGGCCGCCTTCTCACGGGTCAAGATGTTCTTGATACAATGAAAGTGTAGATTTTGATTAAAACTGAAAGGAGCGCGAACTTATGAGAAATAAACCATTTCTGATTGTTTTCTTCGTTGTGCTTGTGTCCTTGTCGTTTTCGTGGGCGCTGGCAGAGACTCTCACCCTGAGGGATGGGCGTGTGTTTAATGGCACCTACCTGGGCGGAACTTCTCGCACTATCCGTTTTCGGACGGAGGGAGTAATTAAAACCTTTCGCCTGGATGAAGTGCAGAATCTTGCCTTTGTGGACAACTTGGCGACCACCTATTCAGGCGCGCCGTCGACTCAGTACGAGGTGCGTTCCGGAGCTCGCACCGACCAATACGGGAACTATTCCGGCTCGCGCGGGGGCTCATACCGGCGCGCCGCCGTGCGTGATGAATACGTAATACCCTCAGGGACCGTGCTGCGTGTGCGAACCAATGAGAGCATTGATTCAGACGTCGCGCACGTTGGTGACAGCTTCAGCGGAACCTTGGACAGCGATATCATTGTCAACAACGAATTGCTGGCTGAGAGAGGTTCTCCAGTGAAGCTTCGCATCGCCGAGGTGGAGCAGGCAGGTAAATTTGAAGGACGCTCCCAGCTGGTCATTGATCTGGTGGAACTGACAACGCAGGGCCGGTCCTACTCGCTGACCACTTCCCAAGTCGAGCAGCGGGGCTCCAGTCAGGGCAAGAGGACAGCAATCGCTGTTGGAGGAGGAGCCGCGCTGGGCGCAATTATCGGAGCCATTGCCGGAGGCGGCAAGGGCGCTGCGATAGGGACAGTGCTTGGCGGTGCTGGGGGAGCTGGCTACGAGATCCTAACCAAGGGCCAAAAAATCAAAATCCCTGCCGAGACGGTGCTGGAATTCACCATGCAGCGTGAGCTCTACCTCCGCCGCTGATTTAGATCATCGAAAGCGAATAGGGCAAGGTAGAGATGTGAAGGGAGAAGGGTGAAGGGAGAAGGGTGAAAGTTCATCTCCCTTAGTCCTTTTCCCCCGTTTACTCTTCACCCTTCACGTCCCACTCTTCCCCTTCTCCCTTCCTTTCTCCCTTTCTCCCTTCTCCCTTCCCCCTTCTCCCTTCCCCCTTCTGCCTTCCTCCTTCGCCCTTCCCCATTCCCTCTTTTCTTCCTTTCAAACACTTTGGCTTTCGAGCTTCGACTCGTTAGAATCTGACCCATGTCTTATATCGAGCAGGTCTCCGAAACAAAGGCGCAGGGGTTGCTGAAGAAGATCTATGACGAGGCCGTTGAGCGGGCCGGTAAGGTCTTCAACATTGTGAGAATCCAGAGCCTCAATCCGAGAAGCTTGCAGGCGAGCATAAATCTCTATTTGGCGAGTATGCATGCTTCTTCGCCGCTATCCCGGCCCGACCGGGAACTGCTTGCAACTGTTGTATCGCGCTTCAACCAGTGCATTTATTGAATCGAGGCTCACGGAGAGGATCTCCGTGTGCTGACGGGGGACACGAGGCTTGTGTCCGAGGTCAAGGAAGATTTTCGCAGGGCTGTCCTGACACCGGTGCAGCGGGCACTGTGTGAGTTTGCCGAGAAGCTCACCTTGCGCCCCGGCGAGATGAATCGCGCGGATTTAGAAGCTCTTCGGTCGTCCGGCCTGTCCGATCGGGCGATCCTCGATGCCGTGCAGGTGACCGCTTATTTTAACTATATCAACCGAGTGGCCGACGCGCTTGGTGTGGACCCCGAGCCGGAGATGAAGCGATAGCGTCCAGCTCTAGTAGCCGTCAGCTGTCAGCTAGCTCTTAGCTGTCAGCCGTCAGCTATCAGCTTTTTGAGCGTTATCAGCGCTCGGTGATTAGGAATTAAGCTCGAGCTGAAGTCGGAAAGCTGACTGCCGAGAACTAAAAGCTGACCGCTGAGAGTTGAGAGCTGAGAGCTGACAGCTTCTTAAAAAGGAGGGCTTCGTGAAAGGAACTATTAAGACGGAAAAAGGTGATATCCACGTAGAGTTCTTTGACAAAGATGCGCCCAAGACCGTGGCCAACTTTGCCAAGCTGGCACGGTCTGGTTTTTACGATGACCTTACCTTCCATCGCGTTATTCCCAACTTTGTCGTCCAGGGTGGCTGCCCGCGCGGAAATGGCACCGGGGGGCCCGGCTACACAATTCCCGATGAAATCAATCCCAATAAGCATCTGGCCGGGTCGCTCTCGATGGCACATGCAGGGCCCAACACAGGCGGCAGCCAGTTTTTTATTTGTCATTCCCCTCAGCCGCATCTGGACGGCGTGCACACTGTCTTTGCAAGAACTAGCGACATGGCGGCAGTGAACGCCATTCGTCAGGGCGACAAGATCTTGAAGATCGAGATAGAGGACTAATGGCCTGTAACAGCAGCTTCGGAAGCATCAGCCACTCAGCTTTCAGCTGTCAGCTCCCAGCTGTCAGCCCTCAGCTGTCAGCCAGCAGGAACCAGCGGATCACTGAGAGCTAATTGCTAAGAGCTGAGAGCTGAGAGCTGATCGCTGACGGCTGATAGCCAAGCGGGAGGAATGGGTAAAAATGGAGATCGCAATCTCGGGTTCCACGGGACTGATCGGAAGTGAGCTGGTGAAGACGCTGAATGCCAGAGGACACAAAGTGCGTCGGCTGGTTCGCTCGGAAAATGAAATGGGCGCCGACAACGTCCTTTGGAATCCGCGACAGGGAATACGAGATCTCCACCGGCTGGAGGGGATTGATGGATTTGTCAATCTCAGCGGTGAAAACATTGCCAGTGGCCGCTGGACCCGACGCCGAAAAAAGGAACTCTACCAGAGTCGCGTCGAGAGCGCGCGCCTGCTGGTTGATCGTGTCGGCCGGCTTCAGAAGAAGCCATCAGTGTTCGTAAACGCATCGGCGGTCGGTTACTACGGAGACCGCGGGGACGAAATCGTGGATGAAAAGAGCAGCCCGGGCGAAGGCTTGCTTGCCGAGATCTGCCAAGCCTGGGAATCAGAGGCGCGCCGCGCCAAGGACAAAGGAATACGTGCCGTCTTCACACGTTTTGGGGTGGTTCTTTCAGCCCGAGGAGGAGCGCTCGCCAAGATGCTCCCCATATTCAAGCTGGGCGGCGGCGGCCGGCTGGGAAGTGGCAGGCAATGGATGTCGTGGATCGCGATTTCCGACGTTGTGGCGGCGATCATCCATGTGCTGGAGAAAGGTGATCTTCAGGGGCCCGTCAACGTTGTGTCTCCCAATCCGGTTCAAAACGAGGTCTTCACCAAAACACTAGGTCGGGTGCTCAAGCGGCCTGCGATCTTTCCCGCTCCCGCGTTTGCGCTCAAGCTTGCACTGGGACAAATGGCTGAGGAATTGTTACTTTTCAGCCAAAGAGTGACGCCCCAGGAATTAGAGAGAACCAGTTTTCAGTTTGCCTATCCTGATTTAGAAGCGGCATTGCGGGAAGTTTTGAAGCCAGCGACGTAGTTGATTTGAGGCGATTTCTTGGCTCGCCACGAAGACACGATGACGCGAAGCTAATCAGAAAAATAACTTCGTGGCTTCGTGCCTTCGTGGCAGTTTTGGTTACCGCGGCTGGGCTGCGCGGTGAATTATTTCCCAGGTTCCGACACCTGACACTCGACACCCAACACCTAACACCTAACACCAACACCCAACACCTAACACCCAACACCCACCATGCCCACGCTACGCACAGTCGATCTGGCCGTCATCGTGGTCTACATGCTGGGAGTAGTCCTTTTCGGTTACTACTTTGGCCGCAAGCAGAAAGATATCCGTGACTATTTCCTGAGTGATCGAGATGTTCCCTGGTGGGCCATCTCGTTTTCGATTGTCGCTACCGAAACCAGCACAGTCACCTTCATCAGCGTTCCCGGTTTTGCATTCCTCAATGACTTCCGCTTCATGCAACTGGTGATTGGTTACATGATCGGCCGCCTGGTGATTGTCTGGCTGCTGCTTCCGCTTTATTTCAAAGGAGAGCTGTTCACGGTCTATCAGGTACTGGATCAGAAGTTCGGCGGAGCAGTCAAACGCGCGGCGGCTTCGCTGTTTTTGCTGACTCGATCGCTGGCCGATGGCTTTCGCCTGTATGCTACGGCCGTTGTGCTGGTGGCGCTGACTGGATGGGGCGATGTGACGTCGATTTTGATCATGGGGGCGGTCACTATTCTTTATACCTATCTCGGAGGAATGTCGGCAGTTATTTGGACCGATGTGATCCAGCTTTTCATTTATCTGATTGGCGCCATCGCCGCCGCCTGGATTCTGGCAGCCGACATCGCCGGCGGAGTAGCCGGAGTATGGGCTGCCGCCTCGATGGCAGGGAAATTGAACTGGTGGGATTTCACCTTTTCGCTGAGCAAGAGTTACACGTTTTGGTCAGGGATCATCGGCGGGGCTTTTCTCACCACCGCGACGCACGGGACCGATCAGCTGATGGTGCAGCGTTATTTGTGCGCCAAGAACCAGCGGCAGGCGACCGGCGCACTGCTGTTCAGCGGCGTGGTCATCTTCACCCAGTTCCTGCTGTTTCTGCTCATCGGAGTGATGTTATTTCTTTTCTATCAGTCGAACTTGTTACCGCGGGAAGTAGCCTCTGCGCCGGACAGAATCTTTCCACACTTTATCGTCACCCAGCTTCCAGCCGGCGTTGTAGGTCTTGTGGTGGCCGCCATTTTTGCAGCCGCAATGAGCACGCTTTCTTCCTCTTTGAATTCTTCCGCGTCAACGTCGGTAGTCGATTTCTATCGTCCTCTAAATCCGAGCCGCGGTGAAGGCCACTATTTGCAAGTGTCCCGCTGGCTGACGGCGACCTGGGGGCTGGTGCAGATCGGGGTTGCCATTCTGGCCATCCAGCTTTCGAAAATGGTGGTCAACGAGGTGCTGGGGATTGCCTCGTTTACCAATGGTCCTATTCTGGGAGTCTTTCTACTGGGGAGCCGGCGCCGTCCGGTACGCCAGTCAAGCGCCCTGGGCGGGCTGCTGGCCGGGATCGCGGTGATGCTCTCAGTACGCGCCTTCACGTCAATTTCCTGGCAGTGGTACGTGCTGATTGGATCCACGGTGACGTTCGCCGCAGGCATGCTTGCCGATCGTTTTCGGCCGTCTGCCTCGCGAGCCGCCCCTACAGATGGCGACCAATTTGGGCAACACGCCCGTTAGCAAGCGGACACTCCCATGTCTGAACTCAAACCATCTTTTTTTTGATCGATCGAAGTTCCGTGCCTGACGGTCCTGACTCCATTAACGAATCTCTGCCTACCTCGGCGCACCCTGCGTGCTCTGCGGTGAGTGAACCTCTCGCCGGCTTCGGAAACGCTTGAATTTTCGCACCATCCAAGTGCCCTTTCTATTTCAAAGCCAATCCACTGATCTTTACCAAGACTTGCGGGTTGTCACTCAAACCTGTAACCTATAGGTGTAGCGTAAGAGTTAAAAAAAACGGAGGAAAAACGTGCCTTATCCTGAACTAATGATTCATCCCATGCGGGAAGACTTAACGCGCGTGGGTGTAAAAGAACTGCGAACGGCCGCCGAAGTAGATGCGGCAATAGAAGAAGCCAAAGGTAAGACCCTGATGATTGTGGTCAACTCGGTCTGCGGCTGCGCTGCGGGCAAAGCCAGGCCCGGCATAGTGATGGCGCTGCAGCATTCGGTCAAGCCGGATCTGATCACGACGGTTTTTGCCGGTCAGGACTTGGAGGCGACAGAGCGGGCGCGCTCCTATTTTGCCGAGTATCCGCCCTCTTCGCCTTCGGTTGTATTATTTAAGAGCGGCCAGCCTGTCTTCATGTTGCACCGCCACCAGATTGAAGGCAGAGAAGCGCAGCAAATTGCCCGGATTCTTACTGACGCGTTCGATCAACACTGCGCCAAGAACTGAAGCTAGTTCCCAGTTCCCAGTGCCCAGTTGCCAGTTCTCGGTTCCCAGTGCTCAGTGCTGAGTGCTCTGTGTTCGAAGGCCCGTTTCCGGTGCTCTGGGAAAGCGGGCATAGATCAATACAAGTCGGGTACTGACTCGGAACTGAGAACTGAGCGGGGGGCAATGATCACCGGGAACTGGCAACTGGCAACTGGACACTGCCAACAGGGTACTCCAGAAACCCATTGACGGGCGCCGCGCTGGCAGGTTAAAAACATTCCTTTTCGCCACTGCTCCTGAGTAGCTCAATGGCAGAGCATCCGGCTGTTAACCGGAGGGTTGTAGGTTCGAGTCCTACCTCAGGAGCCACCTCTGCAATAATGTATAGACCGCTAGTGGCGTGCGCCAACGTGTTTTTGAAGCCAGTCAGTAAGAGGTCTGACGTCTTTCACGACCCGCCTGATGCGCTGGAGCCCACTGCGAGTCGATAACCACGCCGCGGGCGCAAACGTCTTGCCGGCGAAGATCCCCTTCATGCGCAGCAGCTCGATCCGAGGATGGCCGGCGGAGTACCCGCGCGGTGCCGACGTCAGCCTTTCGTGCGTGTCGACGTGATAGCCTTTTCGCCGCAGTGACGTGACAATTCTCTGCAGCGGCCTTCCCGACAGATTGCTGTCGATGGCGCTGCGAAACCGCTGCAGGGCGGCAGGTTCCGGCTTGTAGATCCCGGCGCCTACGTAGACGCCCGCCTTCGAGAGCGAGATGTAGTTCCCACGCACGCCGGCGGCGATGTACGTGCGGTAGGGCGACTTGTCGCGGGAAAAGCGCAGGTCGCGGTTGATGCGCGAGATCTTCGTGCTTGCGGGGTTCGCATCAAGTTCAGCGACCAGCTGTTTCATCGGTTCGCGGCAGGCCCGCTCGTATACTTCCCGATGGGCCTGGAACCAGTCGCGATTGTTGTTAAGCGCGAGCTGTTCGAAAAAATCGAACGCCTCGTGCGGGAAGCCGTTGAATCGTCCGGCGAAGCGTGTTTGCCTTGACATGAGATCATTCGACCATGGATGACTTGACGTTTTGCTTTTGTACGCGCGCCATCAGCCTTCTACATCCCCTTGTGAGGCTCGAGTGAGGCCGCAACCGTGCCTGTTATGCATTAAGGAGCCGTCAGTGTAACATCCTGGAAAATCTGCAAGCACGGAATTCCAGCGAATAAGATTTTACAGGTAGGTCTTGCTACGAGGAATCAGGATGGCGGCCCCGGCCGGCCGCAACGGATCGTTCGGCAGTTGATTTGCCACCAAATCTTGTAAGCAAAAGAGTCATCGCAATGTTCCGTGTCCCCGTGGTTCATAGTTTTGAGATAATCACCTCAGCGTTTCGGCTGGAGAACGCGGCAGTGCCCAATCCGGGCACAAGGAGGATAAACGTGAACAAGTTATCAATGACTGGCATTACTTCTATTGCGCTGTTGATCACTGTGACTTCGATCCCAGGAGTTTTGGGCCAGGACACAGGCAGTCGCAATCTGGTCCAGAATCCCGGTTTTGAGATCATCGACCAAGGCGGGGAAACCCCGTCTGGCTGGCGCAAAGGATTTCCGCGAGAAGAGATTGCGCCGGTTTTCGAAATCGATTCCAAAGTGGTCCACTCTGGCCGATACGCGGCAAAGCTCACCGCCATTGGGAGTCCCGGCACATTTGGCTACTGGGCAACCACGGTCAAGGGAATCCAGGCGAGCAATCATCCAGTTACCGGCGAGTCGCCCACCGCCCTGAGCATCCCAGGCACCGATTTTCTGGGCGACAAGAGTTATCGAATACGCTGTTACTTCAAGACCAAGGATGTCGAATCCATCGACAAAAGCGTGACAGTCAGGATCAGTTGGAATGATGAAAAAGGCCGGGAAGTATTGAAAGAATACATCCTCCCGTCCGGCGAGGACGCAGACTGGCGAAAAGCAGAGCAAGTCTTAACTGCGCCCCGCAGCGCCCGAAGCATTGACATTGAACTGGTGCTCCAGTGGTCGAAGGCGGGCACTGTCTGGTGGGATGACATAAGCGTTGAGGAAGTGGCCACTCCGCCGCATCGCAAGATTAAAGTGGCAACCGTGAGTTATCAGCCTCCTGTTCCTTCCACGCCGGAGAAAAACCGGCAGTTCTACGCCGAAAAGGCGGCGGAAGCGGGAAAGGCAGGGGCAGACATGCTTTGTCTGGGCGAAGGAATCACCGTGGTCTCCACCGGCAAGCAGTATGCCGACGTTGCCGAGCCCGTCAGCGGTCCCACCAGCCGGATCCTGGGCCAGGTAGCCAAAACCTATCGTATGTACATCGTCGCCGGCATCTACGAGAGAGAAGGGACGCTGGTTTACAACACATCACTGCTGATCGGACGAAACGGTGACATTGTGGGCAAGTACCGCAAAACCCATCTTCCGGAAACGGAGATCAGTGGGGGCCTCACTCCTGGTGACAGCTATCCTGTCTTTAAGACGGATTTTGGAACGATCGGTCTGCAGATCTGTTATGACAATTTTTTCCCTGAAGTCGTCAGGACCCTGGCCCAGAAAGGCGCAGAGATCATCTTCCTTCCCATCTGGGGAGATGGTCGAGGCGAGGGGTACCAGTGGGATATCGTTGCCCGGGCCCGGGCCATCGATAATTCTGTCTTTTTGATTGCGTCGATTTATACCGATAAGCGAAGTCTTATCATCGACCCGAACGGGCACATCCTTGCAGATACAGGCGGCAAAAGCGGCATGGTGATGTCTGAAATTGATCTCGACCAGCGTACCTTTGAGCGCTGGCTGTCAGTCCGTGGTTACGGCGAATGGAAAAATCTCTATCCCAAGGAACGACGCCCCGACACCTATCAAAATATTGCGGAAGGAAAGCCTGCTGTGCGACAGCGTGAGCAACCGAAGCATTGAGATTCGGGGCAGGCGAGATTCTTTAAATAGTTGAAAGCCCGTGCCGCTAAGCGGGGCGGGCGGCAGAAGGATTTTCGCAAACCTCTAACCATCTGCCACCCGCCCAACCCGTATAATTCGTGAACCGAAAGAACGGGCCACAGATTACACGGATTTACGCGGATAAGTTCGGGGTCGGGGGATGGGCACCGACTTGCAGTGTGACGTGCGAAGCAGTTCATCGCGCCCATCCCCCGACCCCGAACTTATCCGTGTAATCAGCGTAAATCCGTGGCTAGTTCTTTTAATTCACGAATAATCCGGGCCAAGGGCGGGCTGGTACTAATACTATCTCGCTAGACCAGGGCTACAGCTGCGCTTCGCCCTGGGCCACACTCTGAGCGCCCGCCTGCAGCGGGCTATCAGCCGCGAAGTGGCTACGCGCTCGTTGTTCATTGTGATAGGAATAATCTGCACTAAAGACGACAAGACAGGATGCCCGGTAATATTTGGGAGCGGAGAGACGGCCTGAGGGCCGTCTCTACTCAAGAGCTGGGGACATTTCACAAGGAGTCAAACCATATGCCAAAAATCACTCCATTTTTGTGGTTCGATAATCAAGCCGAAGAGGCAGTAAATTTTTACACCTCCATTTTTAAAAATTCGAAAGTGATAAAGATTGCTCGCTATGGAGAAGCTGGACCCGGACCGAAGGGAACGGTAATGACGGCAACATTCGAGCTCGACGGACAAGAATTCATGGCGTTAAACGGTGGTCCGCAGTTTAAATTCACAGAGGCCATATCGTTTGTCGTGAATTGCGAAACGCAGGAAGAAGTAGACAGGTATTGGGAAAGACTCTCCGAAGGCGGAAAGAAAGTACAATGCGGCTGGCTTAAAGACAAGTATGGCCTGTCGTGGCAAGTTGCTCCCACGATTTTAGGCAAGATGATGAGTGATCCTGATCCTGCAAAATCGCAGAGAGTGATGAAGGCGATGCTTCAAATGAAGAAGATTGATATAAAAGGCCTAGAGCAGGCATACGAGGGGCAGTAAGCAGGTCAGCAGCGGTGACGGTACCTTTCCGCTATGTAGTGTCCAATAAATATGCCCGCCTTAGGCGGGCGCCGCCGCCGGTTGGCCATCCAACCAGGAACAACCCGACCCGGCAGGGGTCGAAGAATTTCCGTAAATTTCTGCGACGCTTTCAGCGTCAGGTGGTTTTATGATGTGGCTATACTCTCGAAACCCTTCGGGTTTTTTGAATAGGGCTTCACATTATGGGCAAAACTAGTTATTTTCCACGTTCTATGTGATGAAATCGGGCAGCGATAAGAAAGAAAACCGACAGGCGTCTGCGACAGAAGTCAGGCGCTGTGCCGATTTGCTCCAGGGAGGGACGAAGATGCACCATCTATGCAAGGCGATTGTGCTGGCGCTTACGACGACCGTCGCGTTTGGCCAGCTCACTGTGGACCAAAAGATTTCAGACTTCCGGAATGTCGCGGGAGTTTACAACAAGAACTACGGACCTTATGAATGGAAGCGGGACGCGCTTGGGTTCGATCTGCTCAACATCGCCCCGTGGCTGGACAAGATCCGCGCCACAAAGGATGACCTGGATTTTTACGAGGTCGTGGTGTCCTACGTCGCGAGCCTGAACGATGCTCATGACTTCTACAGCGTGCCATCGAACTTCGTGGCTCGGCTCAACCTGGGAGTGGACCTATAT
>DASXTB010000118.1:0-9410 GCA_036505615.1 Acidobacteriota bacterium | reverse complement strand
GGCGATTTCAAGAACGGCTTGCTGCTGGGGATCCGGAAATTGGGCGAAAAACTGGCCGACTATTTTCCACACGAAAAAGGAGACCGCAACGAGATTGGCGACAGGATTGCAATGTCGGGGGAAGAAGGGGATACGAAGAGTGGGTGAGCGGGTGAGTGGGAGAGCGGGTGAGTGAGGGAGTGGGTGAGTGGGAGAGCGGGTGAGCGGGAGAGCGGGTGAGGGGGAGAGGGGCTGAGCGGGCGACAAGGCATGTGCCAGTCGGTCACCCACCCTCTCACTCTCTCCTCCCCGCTCTCCCACTCTCCCACTCCCCCACTCCCACTCCCCCGCTCTCCCGCTCCCCCACTCCCCCGCTCTAACCCCTCCATATCCCCCTCATATCCCCTCATGCCCCTCATATCTTTCTGCTACCCTTAATCTCATGCACGCTCTCGACCAGATCCTCCACTTCTTTCAGCTTTACGGTTACTGGATCGTCTTCTTCGGCGTGATGCTGGAGAACGCCGGAATCCCAGTCCCGGGTGAAACCGTATTGCTGGCTGCCGGCGTTTACTCGCACTCGGGACATTTTCGGTTTTGGTTGGTGCTGCTTCTGGCATTTGCCGGCGCCGTTATCGGAGACAACTGCGGCTACTGGGTCGGCAGAACGCTGGGACGTCGATTCATCGAAAAACACGGCCCGAAATTTCTGTTTTCCAGCAAGCGTCAAGAGTTCCTGCGCCGCTACTTCAAGAAGTACGGAGCCCGTACCGTGACGGTGGCACGGTTCATCACCGGACTGCGAGTATTCACCGCGCTTTTTGCGGGCGCCTCGGAGATGGAATGGAGACTTTTTTTGGTTTGTAACGCCGCCGGCGCCGCGATCTGGTCACTGGTGATCGGGTGCCTCGGTTATTTCTTCGGGCAGAACTGGGAACTTCTTGAAAGGACGATTGGATGGAGTGGCGTCATTCTACTGATTGCTGCCGTTCTTTGGGCGCTCTCCTTCGGTGTAAAGAAGGTTTTCGCAGCGGAGTAATGGTCGGCTCAGGGTGGCCTCCACCAAAAAGAGGGACCGATCACGTTCACGATCACGCGCACGTCCACGTCAACGGCCACGTATGGCGTGTTGAAAGAAGTCGCAAATATCTCTCTTAGACTTGGTCGCCGACGTGGCCGTGGTCGTCGACGTGGCCGTGAACGTGGACGGCTGTTAGTCCCTTTTTACCGTGGAGTCCTCGCGGAGAGAAAGGAACAAGGAGTAGTTCAGGGATAGTAGCATACTCGAATCCCGTCACCCGACACGTACCCTGTCACTTCAGCTTCGCATACTCCTGCTTTGCTTCCTGAAGAATCGGGATGTCGGGATCGGCATCTTTCCACCGTGCTAGAAAATCCTGGTAGGCTTTCCGACTTTTAGGCACGTCACCCGCCAGAGCCCAGGCGCGCGCCAATCCGAGTTGAGCCAGTGGATACAAGTAGGCCGGCGCAAATGGTCCGATCGCGCCCGGGTGATCCAGGATTTTCTGAAACTCTAGGGCCGCCTCCGGCCCTTTTCCCCACTTGAGGTAGGCGCGACCACGCGCGTAAACGGGCAGTAAATAGGCCCCTTCGTAGGGCACGGCGCTCTGCAGCGCTTGGATCGCTCTTTCCGGGCTGCCGCGGCTCACGTCGAGATTGGCCCGGAATGTGGGCAGGAATACGGCATTGAACAATGTACCGGTGGGAAAACGCTTGCTGGATTCGTCCACAAGCAGCTGAGCTTGATCGATGGCACCGGCGAGTACCAGGGCATTGCCAGCGGCAAAATGCGCTTGTGGGCTGCCGGCAATTGCAAGCGCCGCAGTAGCGTCTTCACGCGCCTGCCGAAAATTGCCGAAGTTCGCTTCCGCCAGCGCTTCACCCGCCGTGAGGCCGGCAGCCACTTCCTTGAAATTTCGCCGGTCGGCCAGCTCTGCCGCGCGGCGGGAAAGTTGTCTCGCTTCCCGCAACTTGCCGGAAGCCAGTGCTGTTTGGGCCTGTAAGCCCAACATTATGTGTTCCTGCGGTCGGCCTCTGGCCCAGTCCACTTGGCGCTGCATTTCGGCAGGGTCACCCTGAATAAATCCAATCTGATAGAGCAGTACATGATGGTTAAAATATTCCATCCTCTGATCCAGAGCCTTCTGTATGATCGCTTTCGCTTCGTCAAATCGGTTCAGCCCAAAGTACGCACGGGCCAGGTTCATATAGGGCAAAGGATGATGGGACTCACGGCGCACTGCTTCGCGGCCCTCTTCCATTGCTTTATCAAACTGCCCAATCGAGTTGTAAAGGAGTGATAGGTTGTTTACCGGAGACCAGTCTCGGGGATAGGTTTGTTTGTATAACTGGTACGTCTCTGCTGTCTTTTCAACATCTCCAGCAACACTCTCGTAGTAATGAGCGGTGATATAGAGCTTCTCACGCTCGCTGACCCGATCGCGCAGGTCAAATGCCTTTTTGTAGTATTCAAGGCTCAGCTCCCTCCTTCCTGTGTTGCCGTAGACGGTCGCAAGCCTGCCGCAGGCCATCGCGAAATTGGGATCCAAATCAATCGCCCGCTTGTAAAAGGCGGCCGATTCAACTTCGTTTCCCCTGGCACGCTGCGCTTCTCCCAGGCTGTAAGCTTTCAGCGCTTCCAGCGACGACGTGGTAGCTTGTTCCACGGGAGCATCAAATTTTTCAATGGAACTAAGCGACTCGCCTAATTTCCCGCGCAGTCTCGATGCCGCTTTACTCAACGCTCCCAGCACCTGTTCTTTGCTGGCGGCCTCAATTTGCTCGCGAGCCAGCGATTCGCCCGTATGGGCATTGACGGCCTCCAGAGTGATGACGTAATTGCTTCCAAGACTCGCAATCGAACCTGCCAGCATTGCCTTGATCCCCGCGCGCTCACAGATCTCGCGCGACACGGCGCTGCTGAGCCTTTCGTCGGGCGCGCGGCCCATGTAGCGTAAAGTCTCGCGTATTCGATCGGCAGGAAAGGTGTTCAGAAAAGGCGATTGCTCCAGTTGAACCGCCAGCGCCTGCTTGAGCGTGCCGTCAAAGACCGGATCTCCCGTGGTATTGACAAAATCGGCCAGCAGTATGGTGTCGCGATCCGTCAAGGCCTGCGCCCTGCGTTGATACAGGAGCACGGCGGCCGCCGCCAGTGCCAGAACCACAACGCCAGGAATAATAAATTTCCAAAACCTTGCTGGTGCGCGGAGAGTGGTGGGGGTTTTCGCTGTAGAGACGGTTCGTCTCCCACTCTCCCACTCCCCCGCTCTCCCACTCTCCCGCTCCCCTGCTCCCGCCCTCTCCCACTCCCCCGCTCTCCCACTCTCCCGCTCCTGCCGCGGCATCTCTGTGTGCGCTTGCGTTGCCGTGCTGATCGCCGCGGACCGTCCCGAGTCGCTGTCGCGTTTCAGGCGCTGCAAATCGGAGCGTATATCGGCGGCCGTCTGATAGCGGAGCTTGCGATCTTTCTCCAGCGCCTTGTTGATTATTCGTTCCAACTCCGGCGAAACTTCCGGATTGAGACGCACCGGCGAGGTGGGCGCCTTGTGCAGAATGGCATCAAATATCAATGCACTGGTGTGGCCGGAAAAAGCCTGCCATCCGGTAGCCATTTCATAAAGGACCACTCCGAATGAGAACAAATCGGTGCGCGCGTCCAGCTCTTCTCCCCTGGCCTGTTCGGGCGACATGTACGCCACTGTCCCAAGCGCGATTCCCGGGCTGGTTAAATGCTCCTCTGCCGTCCAGGCAGTGGGCATGGCTGAAACCCCTAAAGCTTCGGGCCGTTGAGCCGGCTGCGGGACAACTTTTGCCAGCCCGAAATCCAAAACCTTGGCGTGACCGCGGCGGGTTATAAAGATATTGGCCGGCTTGATGTCCCGATGCATGATCGCTTCCGAATGCGCTGTGTCCAGCGCATCGGCAATTTGACTTCCCAAATCCAACAGGTCATCGGCCGGCACAGGTTTCCCGGCAATGCGATGCTTAAGCGTCTGGCCTTCGAGAAACTCCATAACAATGAACGGCTGTCCCTGGTATTCGTCAATGTCATAGATAGTGCAGATATGGGGATGATTCAGTGCGGATGCGGCACGCGCTTCACGCTGGAAGCGCTCCAAGGTTACCCGGTCTGTGGCGAATTCTTCAGGCAGAAACTTCAGCGCCACCAGGCGGTGCAGGCGGACGTCTTCGGCCTTGTACACGACACCCATTCCGCCACCGCCCAGCCTCTCCAACACGCGATAATGGGAAATCGTCTTGCCGATCATAGAGGGGAGTTTCGGTGGAATGCTAGTATCAGAACGATATTCTTTGCAACGAAAAAGCCGAGGTGGGACGGCGACACGCCCTCTAGCGCGGCTTGAAATCTCTTGCCGCCGGGAACCCGGGGATGCTTTGCGCCATCTGCACAGCACGA
This sequence comes from Acidobacteriota bacterium, assembly GCA_036505615.1. Classification (GTDB taxonomy): domain Bacteria; phylum Acidobacteriota; class UBA6911; order JACQSX01; family JACQSX01; genus DASXTB01. Next base: position 4,993 of record DASXTB010000118.1, on the reverse strand, counting down.
ACGATGGCCGCCGCCACGACGTCGGCCGCCAGCGCGCCTACCAGCGCGATGTCGTCTGCCCAGCCCGTGGAGCCGGTGTCCAACTGAATCCTTCCTGTTGAAAGAGCAAACACGGTGTCGCCATCTCTTGGAGTGTGGACCGGATTGATGGCGCGGGCATAACCATCGTGCGCCATCTGCGCGATTTTGGTCATAGCGGTTTTGTTCAAGGCGGCATTGGTAGCCACAACGGCGAGTGTGCTGTTTTCAGAAGCGCCAAATGGGGCGAATTCGGTGGCGCTGGGAGAGGTGCCCGAACCGTGCCGCTCCGATCCCGGCGGTCTTGACTTGACCGGTTCCTTTTTCATGATCTCCATCGCATTGGCAAATCCGTTGCCGTCTTCCGTGCGGGCCCCCGCGATGATAAGTCCCGTCTTCGGATCATAGATGTCTCCCACTGCGTTGACGGCTGCCAGCGCGGCTACTACCAGGCTGCCGACTTTTATGCTGGCGGTACCTACTCCGCCCTTCATCGCCCTTTCTGGTCCAAGCAATTTGCCCACTGTGGCGCCTGTGCCCGCGCCGACATTTCCCTCCCCTACCGCACCAGGTTTAGCGTGGCTGCAGGCCGCATAGCCGGAGGTTCGATCCGGCCGGATTTTCGGGTCCCCAACGCCGAGGTCAAACAGGATTGCTGCCGGAACGATCGGTACTTTAGCGACTCTGGTCTCAAATCCGATCCCCTTTTCTTCCAAGTATTGCATTACCCCTCCGGCTGCATCCAAGCCGAAGGCACTACCGCCTGAAAGCAAAATTGCATGCACCTTCTGCACGCTATTGATCGGATTAAGCAGGTCGGTTTCACGAGTCCCCGGGGCTGAGCCTCGGACGTCCACGCCGGCAACCGCCCCTTCTTCGGCTAGAATCACAGTACAACCTGTAGGGCGCCGGGTATCGGTAAAATGGCCTACCTTTAGCCCGCCCACGTCGGTCAGGCCTCCTGCGCCGGCTGAGGTCGTCTTCTGCGTTTGTTCGAGCATCCGGTTTAATGCTACCGGAGAGAAGAAGGCCAAGGAAAGCATCTTTTGGAAATCTCTTCGGGTCCAAGTTGTCATGCTGTTATTTCACCGCGAAGAGCGAGGAAAGCGAAGGTTTTTTTACGACCGCTGGTTCCTTCCAGCACTGGGCATGAAAATGGGCGTCGACACAGGCCCGAAAGGCCGCTATTGGGTAGACCCGCCCGTCAGGGCGGGGCAACCGATCAATCATTAAGAGGAGCGCCGAAGTGCGACATATGTCGGTCCTACGCACCTGCAGACTCGAATTGATCATCCCGCTCTGACCCCGGATTATTCACAAATTTGTTGCTTTAATGGTGCGGATGCAGTTGCCGTCCCAGAGGGACGGCCCGAAAATAGCCCAGCACTTCAGTGCTGGGATTGAGGGTCAGCGCCAGTCGCACCAACCCAAAGGAGTCCCGTAGGGACGGCTGATTCAGTCGTCCGTACCTGACTGTTATCCAAACAGAGTGTGGTGGTCTCCGATTGCCAGCAGTAAACCGCTGGGCTAGTGTTCTTCGTGTCTTGGTGCCTTGCTGATTTTTCCGGAGAGCAGATGTCGGAGGAACAACGGGTCAAAAAAGAAACGTCCCAAGTGATGAATCGCTAAGACCTGGGCTCCTTATGTGCCCTGTGCCACTCGCCTGCTCCTTAGCCACCGATCCTTGCGGACCAGCACCCGTTTCAGGTTTGTCTCAGGACAACCGTCGCCCCGGTATCACTCGGCTTATGTGCCCTGGGCGGCTTCTCCCGGCCGTTTCACCATCCGTTGCCGGACCGGCTGTGCCGAGCCCCGCCCGAGGACAACCACCTTTGTGACTTGCGTTTACCTCTTGGGACGCGACGAGTTCTACTCACGATTCGAAACGAGTCAACCCAAAAACAAGTGTCTTTTCCTTTTGCACTAACGTGCAGCAAAAGGCGCAACGGCTGCGGCTGTAGAATTTTTCGGCCTCGCAAGAAGTTTTCCACAGAATAATCCACAGGGAAGCTATGTATTTTCTTGGTCGGCCAGGAATTCAGGAGGAAGAAGGCAGGAGGCAGATGGCAGGAGGCGGAAAGCAGAAGGCAGAAGGCAAACGGCAGGAGGCAGACGGCAGGAGGCAGGAGGCAGACGGCAGGAGGCAGATGGCAGGAGGCAGGAGGCAGACGGTAGGAAATCGGCATTGATCAATCTTTATTAGTTATTGGTCAATCCTAATGACGGATGACAAAGACGAATGATGTTGTTCCTGCTTTCTGCTTTCCGCTTTCCGCTTTCTGCTTTCTGCCTTCTGCCTTCTGCCTTCCGCTTTCTGCCTTCTGCCTTCTGCTTTCTGTTTCTGCTTTCCGCTTTCCGCCTCCTGCCTCCTGCCGCCTGCCGTCTGCTGCCTGCCGCCTGCCTCTTGCCTACTGGCGTCTGCTCTTGCCGACTGTATTCTCAAATTTGTAAGAGGCCTCGAGGAAGCTCTCGAACAGGCCCATCCGCTCCAGTTGAAGATTGAGGGCCACCTGATCCGCAGCGCGGACAGCGGTCATGTTGGCTTGCTGTTTCATGGCATGGCGCAGATCGTTGACCAGATCGGTCGACGTGTCCAGATCGTGGATCTGCCCCATCAGTTTCTGGAATTCCTTTAGTTTTTCTACTTCCACCTTGCAGTCTCGGCCGCTGACCACTTCCAGTAACTCCAGCGTATACCTCAGTTTCTTGCAGGCGATGCGCAAACGGTGCAATTGGTCGCGGTTTAACGGACTGCGCGTCGGCTCCAGCAGGACCATGGCGTCGCGCGTCAGTCTCTTTACGAGACGTTGAAAATTGGGCCGCGTTCCTTGGGAAGGATCGATGTCATTATCCTTTCGTGGCCTGCTCCGCCCGTGATAAGTGAGAGTCTCGTGAAGAGATCCCATGACGCTGTTTTGTTGAAACTGCAGCAAGAGGGCTGACAGTTCGCTCTGCGCCTCTTCGCGCCTGCGGGCGATTTCCTTCTGCAAGGCGGTAATATTGTGGCTCCGAGTCTTCTTGGTTCGCCCCTGAAGACCGCCCAGGTGTTCCAGCAGGATATCCAGCTCGCGCAGCCGTCCAGCAGAGCGCCGCAGCCTTCGGAGCTCCTGCAAGTGCAAACGGCGCTTCGGAAAAAAGACGGAAAATGTGCGCAGCGCGTGCAGCAGCCTGCGGGCAGAGATGCGCAAGTGCCTGACATTTTCGGGATCAAGCTCCTGTTCCGCGGCCTGAAACGCCTTGATGAAGGAGCGAAGCAGGGAGAGCTGTGCCGAAATGACGCCATCGCGAAACACCTGTGGAGAGTCTTCTGCCCTGGCCTCCGTGATTGCGCCTTCTGCGTCCGCTGGAAAGTTTCTGTCAACGGCGGCGCGGAGCAATCGTTCACGCGGGTAAGGCACTTGGTGAAGGACGGCGTTGAACTTCTCGTCTTGAATGGTTAGCAGCGCGTAGTGCGCCAAACCGGCTCCGTTGATCTGTTTTCCCACCGCGCCGCAGTTTATTACCCACCCGTTTTTCAAATTTCGGACAAAAGGCTGATGGCTGTGGCCGCAAATGAGAACCTGGCATCCCGCATCGGAGAGCATTTCTTCCAATTCGCGATCTTCCTTGTTGCGCGTGATGTACTCCATTTCGCTGAAGGGGCTGCCGTGGACCAGCAGCACTCTCTTGCCGGACACTTCGATCTCCTGGCGCGAGGAAAGGTCTCTGAGCGCTTCAAGGTCCTGCACTGTCAACTGCTGAAGCGTCCAATTGGACAGAGTGTCCCTTTTGCGTTTCTCTAAGGCCTTCAACAACTCCAAGTCGGAGTGGCCTCGAATGCATTCCACCCTATGCTGTCGAAGCAACTCCAGAACCTCATGTGGAAAGGGCCCGGCTCCTACCAGGTCGCCCGCACAATAAATGTGCTCTATTCTTCTCTTCTTGATTTCCCTGAGGACAGACTGGAGCGCGGGCAGGTTGGCGTGAATATCCGAGAAAACAGCTAGTCGCATCAACCCTATAATATCGCGGATTGAGGAAGGCGTTCAGGACGTTGGTCGATCAGCGGCCGAAGCTTCTTTCAGAAACTGCCGTACCAGTTCCCGGATCTGGTCGCGGGACCTGCGAAAAACGTTCAACTGGGTTGCCCGATCACTGGCTGTTGCGGCTGGATCCGCGAGGTCCCAATGGAGAGCTCGAGCGCCCGGGAAAACGGGACATTGCTGCCTTGCCGAATCACAAACGGTGACGACATAGTCGAATCCTTGCCCGGCGAATTTCGCCAGTTCTTTGGATTTCTGCCCGCTGATGTCAATGCCGATCTCTCGCATTGCCTCAATAGTGAGAGGGTGCAGACTCTTGGGGTTTGTGCCGGCGCTGTAGACATCGTACTGTTCTCCGCCGAGGTTGCGCAGCAGTGCTTCTGCCATCTGGCTGCGCGCAGAATTTCCAGTGCAAACGAAGAGCACACGCTCCCTCATGGCCCCGCAGTTATCGCTTGTCTCTGATGTCCGGGCATTTATGAGCCTGCGCTCTTGGTTGCTATCAAACTGATCGAAGCGATGGCGAACTGATCGGTTTTGTAGGCGTCATATTCCAGTTCCTTGACAATCTCCACTTTCGCGAAACCTGCTCTTTGCAGCTTTGAAATATATACTTCTCTGTCCAGCGCCCCAGAAACACAACCGGCCCACAATTCAGCATCGCGGCGTATCTCTTCGCTGATGGTTCCGCGCGTCACGATGTCTGAGATCTGAAGGCGGCCTCCCGGCCGGAGAACACGCCACGCTTCGGCGAATACCTTATCTTTGTCCGGAGAGAGATTGATCACACAGTTGGAAATGATCAAGTCCACGCTGGAATCATCCACAGGAAGGGCTTCAATTTCCCCCAGCCGAAACTCCACGTTCTGGATATCAGCCTTGCGCGCGTTCTCTCTCGCCTGGGCTATCATGGATTCAGTCATATCCACGCCGATCACCCTGCCTTTGGCCCC
>DASXTB010000117.1:0-6071 GCA_036505615.1 Acidobacteriota bacterium | reverse complement strand
TTGTCAGCAACATCAGTGGAGAGGGCTTGGATGCGCTAAAGCTGGAGCTTGAGGACCTTGCCCGAGAGAGTACGCCTCGCGCTACCCTGAAGCTGGCGCGGCTTCCAATCGATCGGGTCTTCACCATCCACGGCTTTGGGACAGTCGTGACCGGCACTCTTTACAGCGGCCTCTTGCGCCGGGACCAGACAGTGGAAATCGTGCCCGGGCCGATTTTGACCAAGATTCGAGGCCTGCAGAGCTACGGCTCCAAGGTTGACTTCGCCAGCGAGGGCCAGCGCACTGCACTCAATCTTCAAGGCGTGGACAAGGGCTTGTTGTCCCGAGGAATGACGCTCACTCTGCCGGGCGCAATGCGCCCCACGCAATGCCTGGACGCGAGTCTGTTTCTCGTCCAGCAAGCCGAAACGCCCTTAAAAAAACGCGATGTTGTGCGGCTTCATCTTGGCACTCAGGAAACCTTGGCGCGCGTGCTGCTCCTTCAAACAGATTTGCTGCGGCAGGGCCAATCGGCGCTGGCGCAATTACGAACTCAGCGCCCGGTGTGCGCGTGGATGGGAGACCGATTCATTGTGCGCCGCGTCTCGCCTGCGTCGACGATCGGCGGGGGTGAGATTTTGAATCCTGCCGCTCGGAAACGAAAAAAGAAAACACAAGAAGGGGGACTTGCGCAAGTGCTGCTGAATTTAAAGGATACTGACAGAGTAGGAGCCTGGGTCGGAGCTCATAGATATGCAAGCGAGCAAACTCTGGTCTCACTCTCAGGTTATCCCGCCGATCATTTGCTGCAGCATTTGTCTGCGCAGCCGGGCCTGGTCCTCTTGGGGGCCAGCCCGCGTTTCTATTGCTCCCAAGATTTTCTGCAAGGGCTCTCGCGGCGCCTTCTGCAAATGGTCGAAAACTTCCACAAAGCAAATCCGCTCGCGCCCGGAATGCGGAAGGAGGAAGTGCGCACGAAGCTTCCCTCTGCTCTTCCGGCGGAGATTTTTCAGCATCTGTTGGATACACTTCGTGAACAGGAAAAACTGGAAATAAACGCCGAATTCGTGTCGATCTCAGGCAAAACGGCGCTGTTGTCTCCTGAAGACCAGCGGCACTTCGACCGGCTGGAGCAAGTGCTGAGGGAAAGCGGGTCGCAGCCGCCAGCGATTAAGGAACTGCTGCAGAAGGTAGGGATTGACGACAAGCGCGGCCGCAATCTGCTGTTTCTTTTACAGCAACGTAATCTGATAGTCAAAATTGGCGAAGACTTTCTAGTTCACCGCGCTCATTTGGACCAGGTCCGCCAGCGGTTGAAAGAGAATTTCCCCCCGGGCTCGCAGTTCAACGTCGGACAGTTTAAAGACTTGCTGGGAATCACGCGAAAACACGCCATTCCCCTTTTGGAATATCTGGATCGGCAACGCGTGACCCGGCGTGTGGGGGATTCAAGGGAAGTGTTGAAATAAGGTTAGCAGGATTGCACGTTGGCAGGTTATTAAGTTGGCAGGTGAGCAGGTTGGCAGGTTGGCGGGTTAGAGGTCACCTCCTCTAGCAATCAACGCGTCAACCCCTTGCCCTATACCGCTGAGCGCCAGTTCTTTTCGGTCAGCGAAGATTTTTCACGCTCCCCGCGTCCCCGTGTCCCCTCGCTCTTGTTGCACCCCTGCCGACCTAAGGACTTGTCGACCCGTGCCCCCGTTGACCGGCCGATTCATAAACCTGCTTACCTGCTAACCTGCTCACCTGTTAACCTGCTCATGTGCTAACTGCAGTTGCCAACCTTTATTTGACTTACGATTCCAGAACACGTACCATCGCTTATTAACAGGAGCGTTAAAAACTATGGGCTCACTTGGATTTCCGGAGTTAATGATCATCCTGGTTATCGTCATCGTGATCTTCGGAGCGTCGCGATTACCGCAACTGGGGAAAGGTCTGGGCGAGGGAATTCGCAACTTCAAAGACTCGATTAAGAGCGACGACAATAAGATCGACAAGAAATAACACGGCAGAAGCGCACCAAAACTTTCAAAGTCATTGGTCATCAGTCATCGGTCCTAACTCAGCCCTCGGTCAGAAATACTTTATAAGAAGAGCAATCTGTAGTTTCTACATTTATCACTCCTTAGTTCGTGTCCCAGGATCGGCCTCAACTCGCTCCGGAAGAGTTGGAGCCGCGAAGCGGCGCTATTGGAGAGACGCCCGATGGGGCGTCTCCTGCACGATGAAAGATTGTGCGGGAGACGGCCCACCGGCCGTCTCTCCTTAGAGCCGTTCCTTCCGCAGCACTTTAAGCCCTCCCCTCCACTGGTTGTTGATGCCTATAAGGTAGGCTTCTATTTCGGGGCGCAGTCGCGACGCCAGGTGGCGGATCTCTGCATGCAGCGCCAAGAGAGGAGTCACGCAGTACAGCAGCGGCGGCTCGCTGCTTAAGCGTATACCAGTGAAATAGCCGTTCTGCTGAAATGCGTTGTGTTGCTGGGCTTCACGCACAATTCCCCAGTAGGCGAGCCCCTGATAGAGTAGATCGAGTTCTTTCAGCACCTTCACCTCGATGACAACAAGCCTGCCTGATTCAGTGACCGCGACCAAGTCGATTACCCGCCTGCGCGTAACATAAGCGGGCACCTGAGCGTAAACAGGCGAGGATTTGAGATCTCGATCCAAAAGCTTTGGGTCGCGCACAATCAAGCTCTCCAACCAGCGCTCTGAACAGCGCTGGAAAAGAACGTCGGAATGGACGCGGGCATGAGGACGTCGTATTTCACGGATCCTTTGGTACTCTTCGCGCGCCATTCGAGCTGCATCTTCGCCGCCGGGAACACAGATTCGAGATGCAGTCTCTTGTTCGCGGAGAGGGAACCTCCATTCGGCGCTGCCGGTTTGGTAGACTGCAAACGGTATTCCCAAGTATTCAAAACTGCATTCTCGCCCATTCCGGATTACGGCCAGGACTTCCGGGGAAAAGGCAAAGGATCCTTGCAGGGCCTCCATCTCGGCCCGGACTGCGGGAGATGGCCACAGTAAAGGGAAGGAAGCCTCTTCGCCCGGTAAGAAACGCCGCAGATCGGGCAGGCAGTAAATCTTTACCGCCGAACGCAGCTCGCGCAGCAGCGGGGCAGCCATTTCAGCCAGTTCCCGAGGAATAAAAAGTAATCCTTCTTCCACTTGACGCGCGCTGGAAAGCTCAAATTTCCTCCAATGAACAAACAGCTGTGACAGTACGGCTTCAGCATGCACCTCTTCCTCTGCTCCGGCCGCGACTGCCACAATCCAAGAGCCGTGCTTGTAAAGTACCATGCGGAGAATGGCGCTGTTGCCGTCCCTGGACAAAACGAACGAAGTCCTCACCACCTTCCATCGCCCGCGCACAAGGTCCTCGCAACCCCACCGGAATCGCTGTCGCCTCAGCCAGAGCTCGTTCTTGCGCGATGGCTTCAAAAGCACCATTCCAGCGCGGCCCGAGCTGCTAAAACGATGCGTGCTTCTCCTCCAGCGAGAACCTTCCACGCGCCCATGCAACCCCCGGCACTGAAATTCCAGACCTCCCGAAAAACGCTGCAACCGAAAGTCACCCCTGGCAAATCTCTGAAACCGGCGGCCCGCGACACAGACAAATTCGGGAGCCTCCGACAGAAATTGCAGCAGCTCGTCGACCGCCTCTCCCTTGATGTCAGGCGGCATGCTTCCCTTCCATGGAAATCCCTCCTACTTATTCAGAAGTTCCGTTGACCACGAGGCGAGGATGACTTGCAAGCTCCCCAAGCAAGCCCCCGGGTGCCGAAGAACGTGGGAAAAAATGGGGCCGCCGTCCTCCGCCCGGCCCGCTCTTACCGTCCCCATCACGTCTGTGATACATTCCTTCCAATAACACAACTGGTTTGCGGCCAAAATTGCGAGAAATTTTCCATGACTACCACCACAAAATTTCGTAACGTCAAATTCACCGTCGCCGACGGCGTCGCCCGATTCGTGCTTTCCCGGCCTCCCCTCAACATCTTTAACATCTCCATGCTTAGCGAAGTGAACCGCGCCCTGGAGACGCTGGCCGATGCCAGCGATGTGAAGGTTCTGGTGTTTTCTTCAGATCAGAAGGCGTTCAGCGCCGGTGTGGATATAGGAGATCACACGCAAGAAAAAGTATTTACTATGCTCGATGAGTTCCATGGAATATTTCGCACCCTTATGGACCTGTCCATACCCACCGTGGCTGCCGTCAACGGCATGGCGCTGGGGGGAGGATGCGAACTGGCTGCATTCTGTGATTTCGTCATCGCAGCCGACAACGCCATCTTCGGACAGCCCGAAATTAAAATTGGCGCTTTTCCTCCGCTGGCTTCGGCTTACTTTCCACGGCTGATGGGAGCGCGTCCGGCCGCCGAGTTGGTTTTGCTGGGTGACAACTTTGACGCCCGCCGCGCTCAGCAATTCGGCCTGGTGAACAAGGTAGTCCCGGCCGCCGATCTAGCCAAAGAAGTCGAAGCGCTGATAGCCAAAGTCTGCAGCGTAAGCGGGTCAGTCCTGCGCATGGCGACTCGCGCTCTTCGAATTGGAATTGCGGCCAATTTTCAAGACACTCTAGAGAAAGTAGAATCCGTTTATTTTGACGAATTGATGGCGCTGGAAGACGCCAGCGAAGGCGTTCGCGCCTTTATGGAGAGAAGGAAGCCGGAATGGAAAAATCGCTAGCAGAGCTAAAGAAAGCCAGCCCCGGTTTTGCAACGGAAGCTATTCACGCCGGCCAGGAACCTGACCCGGCGACGGGCGCCATCATCACTCCCATATATCAGACATCAACCTACGTCCAACAAGGACTGGGGCAGCACAAGGGCTACGAATATGCCCGCACCCAAAACCCGACGCGGTCGGCTGTTGAAAAAAACCTGGCCCGTCTGGAAAGGGGGACCGGCGCAGTTGCTTTCGCTTCCGGCATGGCGGCCATCAACGCTCTGATGACTCTCTACCGCAGCGGCGATCATGTCATCTGCTCTTCCAATATGTACGGCGGAACCTTCCGGCTGTTCGACCGCATCCTGAAAAGCTTCGGGCTGGAATTCACGTTCGTAGACACCGGAAGAACCGAAAACGTCGAGCGTGCCATTCGGAACAATACAAGATTGATTTTTATTGAGACGCCAACCAATCCCATAATGACCCTCACCGATATCGGTGCGGTTTCCAGCCTGGCGTGCGCTCATGGCATCAAGACCGCTGTAGACAATACGTTCTTGAGCCCATACCTTCAGCGCCCCATTGAACTGGGGGCCGACTTCGTGGTTCACAGCACGACCAAATTCCTAAACGGCCACAGCGATAGTGTTGGAGGAGTGGTGGTGGTTCGCGACCCCGAGGACGAGCAGCGACTTCACTTTATCCAGAACGCGGCGGGCGCCATCCTCAGCCCTTTTGATTCATGGCTGGTCTTGCGTGGAACCAAGACGCTGGCGGTACGTATGCAGCAACACGACGCAAACGGCATCGTCATTGCCACATTTCTAAACAATCACTCGAAAGTTAAGAAAGTTTTCTATCCGGGACTAAAGGATCATCCCCAACACGAACTGGCGAAAACGCAGCAACACGGTTTCGGCAGCATGATTTCGTTTGAAACCGGCTCATTGGAGAAGGCCAAGATCGTTTTGGCTTCAGTCAAACTCTGCAGCCTTGCGGAAAGCCTGGGCGGTGTAGAGACTCTGATTTCACACCCGGCCACAATGACCCACGCCAGCCTGCCCAAGCAGGACCGCGAGACTCTGGGCATCACTGATGGGCTGGTAAGGATTTCCGTAGGAATTGAAGACGTGGAAGACTTGATTTTCGACTTGGATCAGGCGTTAGAAAAGATTTAGTTGGGTGTCGGGTGTTGGGTGTTGGGTGTCGGGTGTCGGGTGTCGGGTGTCGGGTGTCGGGTGTCGGGTGTCATTGGTTTGTTCTGCTTGTCAAGGAATTTCGCAGGGCGTAAAGTTGTCTGCCCAAGGAAGCGGCGCGCACAACTGTTTGATCCAGCGTGCTCTGAGTGAGATATTTGAGACGAGTCGCGATCTCAAGTTGCGTCTCTAATTCCGCTAAAGACGCCTGAGCAATTGATA
>DASXTB010000116.1:0-7594 GCA_036505615.1 Acidobacteriota bacterium | reverse complement strand
GGAGCCCTGGGAATGGGAGATTTCTTTAATATTAGAAAGCCCGTCCCGCCAGGCGGGACGGGCGGCAGAACGATCTTCGCAAATCTCCCGTCATCTGTCGCCCGTCCCGCTAAACGAAACGGGCTGGTGGTTTTATTAGTAGCTCACTATCCCAGGGCTACGCTGCGCTCCGCCCTGGGCCACACTCTAGCGCCCGCCTAATAGAATAAGGAGTACACCTATTTTATGAAGCTACTACACCATCACTACGGAAAAAGCCGAATTCGCCTTATAAAGGTTATTCGTGATGGAGAGGTGCATTCCGTAACGGAACTCGAGGTGGCTGTTCTGCTGGAGGGCAACTTCGATTCTAGTTACACAACCGGTGACAACCAGATGGTTATCGCCACCGATAGTATGAAAAATACGATATACGCTCTGGCCAAAGAGCACCTGGGCCAGGAACCGGAGAGATTCGGCTTGGTTCTGGCGAAGCATTTCCTGCATCGCTATTCGCAAGTGAGCAGGGCCGAAGTGCAGATAATGGAGAGTCTGTGGAGCCGGCTGCGATTAGATGGCAAACCTCATCCTCACAGCTTCAGCCGAGCCGGTGAAATGACACCCTTCACTGATGTGACTTGCGCCGGAGATCAGACAAAGATTGAATCGGGAATTCAAGATCTGGTGATCCTCAAATCAACCGCCTCGGGGTTTAGCGGCTTTTACAAAGACGAATACACAACTTTGGCGGAAACGTCGGAGCGGATTCTGGCAAGCAATCTGAAGGCGCGATGGCTATTCAGAGACGTTCCAGCGAATTTCCGCCTTGCCAACCAAAACATTGTGCAGGCGATACTCAAGACTTTTGCGGAAAACTACAGTCCATCCGTTCAAAGAACTCTCTACGAGATGGGGCAATCGGCGCTGCGAGCGGTCTCGTCCATTTCCGAAATACATTTGAGCATGCCAAACCTTCACTGCCTGCTGGTCAATCTTGCGCCATTCGGTCTGCAGAACAACAACGAGGTTTTCGTGCCTACCCAAGAACCGCACGGACTGATAGAGGCTAGCGTGTCGAGAGGGAACGGTAGGAATGACGAATGACGAATGGCCAATGACGAATGCCTACCGTTTGCTACCTACTCTTGAATGGCGTTAGCGCCGGAGCCGCAACCCAATAAAGCCGATCACGACCACGTTCACGAGCACGTCCACGACTACGACCAAACAAATCGTGAGCGATGTGTATTTTTCGACCGCGTAGGCATGGATGTGATACCCGTCTGAGAAATCTGGTTTTTTAAACACTTTTTGCAGGAGGTTCACACATCCTCCCAAACCCGAAGGGTTTACAGAGTATAGCCGGCGGCAAAGCCCGCGCCTTTTGCGGGCGACGCCGCCGGTTGGCTATCCCCCCAGAGCAATCCGCCCTGAAGGGGCGCAAGAATCTTTCGCAAATTTGAAGGCGAGCCGCTTGCAGCCACATGGCGATTCATTTCACCCAGGCTATCTCTGGCACTGAGGTTCTGCGACGCTTTCAGCGTCGGACGGTTTTTGGGGCGGTCACCCGGCGGCGTCGCCCGCAGAAAGCGCGGGCTTGCCGCCGGCTATACTCTGTAAACCCTTCGGGTTTTACCGCCGGCTTCTTACATTTTTGCTTGCGAATTGACTGCTCTGTTCGTGTACCCGTGATCGTTATTTGTTTCGGTTGTGGCCTTACGGCCACTGTAGGCTCGTGAACGTGGTCGTGATCGGCTTTTATTGGGCTGCAGCTATGCCGCTCTGTATCTCTTCGGTGAATCTTTGTGAATAAACACAGGTTACGGGCGAGTCTACCCAATGGCGCCGCTTCGCGGCTCTGGACTAATGGCTAATGACTAAATGACTAATGAAACCCTTTTTAGCGTTCCACTTCAGCGTCTTCAAAAACGGCTGTCCCCAATTCTTCATCTTCGCTTCCAGGCGCTCGGTGCAATCGCAGTCGCAACAGGCCCACGGCTCTATTCTGTTCTCGTCCCGGCAACGGCGCCGGTCGTGAGCGTCCTGAACCCGAATCAGCTCGAAATATTCTTCCCAATAAGGGCGTTCCTCCTGCAGCGGCGTCCAGCAGAAACAAACCTCGACCCAGCGGACTGTACCGTCATCAAGCCGCCGGGCCTGAAGAATATCGCGCAGGTATTCATCGCCGGCAATGGAGCCCTTTCCCAGCGTTCCGTCGTCGACGGCTTTCAGAAGCGCGCCTTCTTTGCCCGGTTTGACTCTAGCTCTGACAAGGTAACGCATATAATCTCTATTTTAATGTCCTGATTTCGAAATTGCACTGATTATGCCGCTTGGCGGCGAAGCTTACGCCGGTGGCCGACAAACATCACTTCACCCTCGCTCGCGAATAACTCTAGCTGATTGTCTCGACCTTCCCATCCAGACTCATAAGCAGGAGCTCAATCTCGAGTTTCGGGTATCGCTGCTTGATGAGACTGGCCAGTTGCTTGAGTTGCGAGGCATGAACCCCGCGCTCTTTGGCTGGGTCCTTGGCAAAGTCTTCACCGAGAATAACCTTGTAAGCTCCGCAATCCCGGTGATCCAGCACCATGACTTTGTGGATGGCGTGGAGTTGGATAGCGATGTCGAGGTGTTCCCAAAAAGTCTTGTTCCAAGCCGGATACTTCTTTGTAATCGCACCGAGCGCGGCGCCGGCGAGTACGATGTGGTCGTACTTCTCGCGCAGGCCGCGACTGGACATGTATTGCTCTGTGTGGTGTGTGAGACGGTAATCCATGCAGCTCAAGAGGAGCGCTTCCGTCTTGCCCGCCGCCTGTGTAGCGCCTGGCAGCAAAAACGCCAGCAAGCTGACACTCAATGCAGCAAGCTGAAGGAACCTACGCCTCGTTTGCTCGGCAGGGAGGGCTTCATCACTGATCGGAACGTCTTTCATGGGCAGTCTCCTAAGCAGGATGCTGAAAAAGTCAACGTGAAGGTCTGGCGCGGCATAGCAGCAACCAAAGTACCCGATGCTCTACTGTGAAGTGTTACATCTGCCCACCGTAGGCGGGTGTCAAGAATTGTAGCCCAGGGCGTCAGAATCTGTGAAAGAATTGAACTCAACGTCCCGGACAGTCCGATGCCATCGAAACTGCTCTCCACGATATTGATCGCTTTACTGGCCTTCCTTTCCGTTTCGACGCCGGCAGCAAGCAAGAAGGGCCACAAGCCTAACGTTGTTTTTGTCACCGGCGATCACGAATATGGCTCGGAAGCGACCATGCCCTTGATTGCTGCCGAGCTTGAGAAACACTACGGGATGCGCGCCACCGTTCTAAAAGCCTACCCGGATGAGAATTCTGAAACGAATATTCCGGGATTGGACGCTCTCGATCAAGCAGACCTGGCGGTTTTGTTTCTCCGCTGGCGACGGCTTCCAACGGAACAACTGGAGCACATCCGACACTACCTCGACTCGGGAAAGCCGGTGGTGGCATTCCGAACGACTACGCATGCGTTCAACTACCCCAAAGGCCATCCGTTGGAAAAGTGGAACTCGTTTGCGGCGGCCTACCTGGGCGCTCCGCCCGGATGGGGAAACGGACACTATCACTACGGACACACATCAAGCACCGATGTCCGGGTTGTTCCGGCCGCAGCCGACCTCTCCGTCCTTAACGGCGTGGACAGGGCTTTTCACGTGCGTTCCTGGTTGTATCATGTGCTGCCGAATTATCCCCCGCGCGACGCCACGGTGTTGCTGATGGGAAGATCGGTCAATCCTGAGAGAAAGGATGCTGTCGAAAACCCCGTAGCCTGGATTTGGAAAAACAAGGCGGGAGGGAGCGTATTCATGACCACCCTGGGCCATCCCGACGATTTTCAAGTTGAGGCCTTTCAACGGCTGGTCATCAACGCGATTCATTGGGCAGTGAAGAGGCCCATGCCTAAGAAATGGGCGGGTAAAATCGAGATTGACGTGCCTTATCACGGGATCAGAAAGACAACGGGCTGAACAGCAGAACGCGGCGACGCCGCGCCTCGGGTTTGGACATTTTGGAGAGACGGCCGGTCCGTCTCCCGCGCAATCTTTCATCGT
The DNA here is from genome assembly GCA_036505615.1 of Acidobacteriota bacterium. GTDB lineage: Bacteria > Acidobacteriota > UBA6911 > JACQSX01 > JACQSX01 > DASXTB01. Next base: position 3,534 of record DASXTB010000116.1, on the reverse strand, counting down.
GCAGGAGACGCCCCACGGGGCGTCTCTCCAATAGCGCCGCTTCGCGGCGAAGCCGCGCCTTTGCAGCCGGCTGGCCGGCGGCAGTTGCTTAACGGGGGAGTTTTTTTGAGACAACCTTCTGGCCTCGCCGTCACTGGGCTTTACCGCAGGATAATCTCCATGTTATCGAAGGCCAGTTGTGCCACCACGCCTCGCTGGCTTGCCATTGACTGAATTTTCGATTCCAACGATTTCTCGTCACCAGCCACGATTTCTGAACCGCAGTGGGTGAAGATGGCCCATGGAACATGCTCCTTCTCACACCAGGTGAGCTGAGTTCGAACAGGGCTATGTCCGATGAGATTTTCTCCTCTGCGTCGTATGAAGGGCCGGGTAACGGTCGCGCCGTCTCCGATATAGAGCTTGATGTCTGCCAGCGCTTCGCTCCGATCGTGGATGAACACCAGGTCGGGCACGTAAAAGATTCGCGCCCGCCCGGCCGTTATTTGATATCCCACGGCCGGTGCGTTAATAGAATGCTCTACAGAAAATGCTTCAAACGTGATTCCCTGTATTCGTGTGGGCCTGCGGTGCAAAACGACCCGTTTCTCGGCAATGGGAAATCCTTCCAACTTGTCCCAGGTCTCTTGTGCGGCATAAACTGGGCAGGGAGCGCCTTTTTTCAAGCCGCCGGCGTGGTCCGGATGCGCGTGGGTGAGAATAATTGCGGGAGGATGGATCCTATCGGCTTTTTCCAGCCAATCCGTGCCGCAGTCAACCATCACGCTTCTTCCACGATGCGAAACCAGCAACGAGGTATGCATGCCATGGCGCGGCGTTCTTGCTTCAATTTCTCCTCGAGTGCCGAGGAAAGTCAGTTTCATGAGCAAATGGTATCAGCACTGTTAAAGACCATCCTTTTCACCATTTTCGTGCCGGGTACGGTCACGGTTGCCGTGCCATACTACTTGCTGTCTTCACGTCGGGGGGCCGTGATAATTTCTCTCGGTTTCCTCCACTATCTGGCGGTGCCTGTGCTCTTGCTCGGAGCGGCTATGTATGGGTGGTGCGCCTGGGACTTCGCTTCCGCCGGCCGGGGCACGCCGGCGCCGATCGATCCACCGAAGCAGCTCGTGATGCGGGGCCTCTATCAATACGTGCGCAACCCCATCTACATCGGGGTGCTGCTGGTTCTTCTCGGAGAAGCGCTTCTCTTCCAAGCGCGAATACTGCTCGAATACATGCTCGAGGTGTTCGTCTTCTTTTTTCTTTTTGTACTCATTTACGAAGAGCCGGCCTTGAGAAAAAAATTTGGCGAGTCCTACGACCGATACTGCGCCACGGTCCCGCCCTGGATTCCCAGACTGAAGAGAGAAAAACGTGAGAGGGCGAAATCTCACGCCTTCGACAAAATTTGGCGCTGAACTGCCGACCACGCTCACGTTCACGAGCACGTCAACGTCCACGACTACGACCAATCGAATCGTGAGCGATTGTGTATTATTCGTGGGCGTGGGCGTGCTCGTGAACGTGGTCGTGATCGGCTTTTATCACGTTGCGGCTTTGCCGCGTTGTGTCCGCGTCCCCTGCGGTTCATAGCTTCCAAGACGAAGACTCAAGACTCATTTTTTCTTCGCGGCGGCCTTCTTGATCAACTTGGCGGCTTTGCCCGTCTCCTCTTCCGTCTCAAAACCGAACAGCGCCGAGTACTTTCTTCCAATCACCTGGGTCACGACAAAGTTGAGGTTCATCCCGCCATCGGCGATTGCCTTTGCGATCGCGTAGCCAAGTCCTGGCTTGTTGTCGCCCTCGACTCGCAGGGCGGGAACCGGCGTCGCGCTCAGCCCGGCAGCATGCGCCGCCGCAACAGATTTTTTACCCGAGACTGGATACAACTCGATTGCAGCTCTGGTTTCGCTTCCGGGATATCGATACCCCATCACCACATGCAGGTCCGCGCCCGCCTTGGCCAGGGGTTCGAGCGTCTGCGCCAGAATTCCCGGCCTGTTTTCCACTTCACCTCGCCACAGTGTTATTGTTTTTACCTTGACGGCCATGTGCAATCCCTCCCGTTCACTGGCATGGGTACATCTTCCTCCGAGGCCCGCTTCAAAGTCGACGCTACATTTTTTTGTTGACATTCGGTTTTTGCCGTACTAGTTTTACAGTATGCGGCCAAAATCGACTACCTTGACCGGTCAGGAGCTGGAGGTGATGAAGATCATCTGGCGCCGGGAAGCCGTCACGGTGCGCGACGTCTACGAAGAGCTCCTCAAGCGGCGCAAGATCGCGTACACCACCGTCATGAGCGCTCTCAAAACGCTGGAGCAAAAAGGATATCTGCGAGCAACGCAACATGACCGGGCCTACGTGTATCGGCCAACTGAGCAGAAGAATCAGGTGATCCGGAGGATGGTACGCGAGTTCGTGGAACGCGTCTTCAACGGATCCGCCCGGCCACTGGTGCTTCATCTGCTGGAAGACAATCGTCTCTCGGAGTCCGACTTGCGAGAGATCTCACGCATGATGGGGAAGAAAAAATGACCGCTTCCATGTGGCTGCACAATCTTGCATGGTACAGTCTGCAAATCGCTCTGCTCGTCAGCGCCGGTGCCCTGCTGGCGCTCCTCTTCCGGCTTCGCGCTCCCACGGCGATACTTGCCTATTGGCAGATTCTGCTTGCCGCGTGCGTTCTGCTGCCAGTTTGTCAACCGTGGAAGGAATCGGTCATCGCAGCCCGCTTCGAGCCGGCGACGCAGATCATCGATTTGGCTACGCTTAACCAACCAGCCAGTGGACTGGCTCAGCCCACCACCCGATCCAACTCTTGGCCTATCTCGGAAGCTGTTCTTCTGCTCATCGGCGCGGGTGTTGTGGTCCGGTGTGCGTGGCTGGCGGCCGGCGTTTGCAGTCTGCAAAGGTTCCTTCGAGAATCCTCTTTACTTTTCGCCGCTGACAAAATCCGAGCCGCGGCCGTTAGCGAACAGACTCTCCAATCCCGCGACGCGGGATCTGCCTGCTTAGGCGCGAGGCTTGGTAATTCCTCAGTATTACCGCTGTTGGAGCGCGCGCAACAGCGTCTTGGTATCCAGGCGCGCTTTTACACTTCAGAGAACACCGCAATGCCGATCACGTTCGGCTTGCTGCGTCCCGTTATTCTCCTCCCGCAGAACGTACTGGAGCTGGAGCCGCACACCCAAGAGGCGATCATCTACCACGAGCTCCTTCATGTACGGCGGCGCGATTGGATCTACTCCATCTTAGAAGAGTTCATCCGCGCCATACTGTGGTTCCATCCCGCCATCTGGTGGCTGATCGGCCGCATCCATTTGGAGCGTGAACAGGTTGTCGATCAGGCGGTCATCCAGCTCACCCAATCTCGCGAGCAATATGTCGAAGCGCTGCTCGCATTTGTCCGCGCCAAAACACTGCCCAAACTCACTCCGGCGACGCTCTTCTTGCGAAAAAGTCTCTTGAAAAAGCGAGTCGCCGGAATCTTCAAGGAGACTAGCATGTCTAAACGCCGATTGATTTCTTGCCTGGTAATAAGCTTTT
>DASXTB010000115.1:0-9047 GCA_036505615.1 Acidobacteriota bacterium | reverse complement strand
TCTGTTGGGTGCAGAAGTGGTCAGGCAAATTTACAAAAATTGTGCTTGACTCCAAAGTCGTTCTTATAGAGGCCGTCTCTCCAAAATGTCCAAACTCCAGGAGACGGACCTCAGGCCGACTCTCCGCTCCCAAAGTGTAGAAACTCCTGGGGCGGTTCGCGAACCGCCCCGACAAATCTTATCGGCCTACTTTTTCCAAATCTAGAAGTAATACTTCAGCGCAAACTCCACCACGCGCCTCCCATGCTTGGTGACGATTTTGCCGAAGTTCTGAATGGTTTGATCCGTGAAGAAGAACCCGCCAGTCGGATCACAAACATTATCACTTGTCCCACCACTTCCGTTGGGGACTCCATTCTTCCTTACCTTGCATCTGGTATCCAGCGTCAGATCAAAGTCGCCCTGATAGGGACGCGCGTAAGCCTGATTGAACATATTGAAGAACCCGGTGCGGAACTGGATCTTCTGGCTCTCGGTGATCTTGAAGTTCTTGAAGAACGTCACATCGTGGTTCCACCGGTTCGGGCCGCGCAGGTAATAAGGAGCAATCGTGGGACCGGATTGCCCGAACGCCGGGAACGTGATGGCGCTGATATCAAACATTTTTTCGCCCGCCCTGGTGCCGTCCAGAGTCGGCCGTCTGCTAAACACAGGCGCAATTGCTCCTACGTTGCCGGAGCCGGTGTCAAAGGCGTCGGTCCCAAAAAAGCCGCGAGCAATAGAACCACTGCTTATGTCTCCGGAAAATCTGAGACGGATGGGCGCACCGCTGGAGAAAGTTGAAATCCCCGACATCTGCCATCCATTAAAAATGCCGCGCGTAAGGGGATTGGCAAACCCTCCCCGCGCTCCATCGGGAACATTATAGTTGTAGGACATATTGAACACGTGTGTTCTGTCGAACCCCAGCACGCCATAACTTCGGTGGCGGGCATCGATGGGATCGATAGTGTCGTATTCGCTGGAAGCCGTGCCAAGCGCCTTCGAGAACGTGTAAGTCGCAAAATACTGGAAGTTCTTGCCCGTCTGGCGGCTCAAAGTTGCCTGCAGGCTATGGTAGGACGAGGTGGCAGTAAATTCGTCGTAGGCGACACCTCCATAAGCCGGGTAGGGCCTGAACTGGGAAAGGGCGGCTGAACTAAGCGCCACGCGATTGATCGGCACTGACAGGTCGGCGTTTCCGACAGTTCCCTGCAATAGCGAGCCCAATGGAATAAAATCGATTTGCCGCTTCGTCCACATATGCCGTGACTGCACGCCTACATAGGCTACTTCTAATACCTGCTTTAAGGGCAGGCGCGTCCCCAGTGAAAAACTCATGTTGTAGACCACCGGCTGCTCGATCGAATCCGGATTGAGCGTTTCTATACTGGTTGAGCCGATCCGCTTAAATGGATCTATGCTGCGCAGGTTGGCGTAAGTGAGGTCGGTGTCATAGGCGCCGATGCTGGCGCTGTACGTGTTTGGCACCTGCTGCAAGATGCTGTACTGAGGATTTCCTTGCAGCCGGTTATAGAAGATGCCGGCGCCTCCGCGGACGATCAGATTCCCCTTACCGTTGGTATCCCAGGCGAAATTGAGACGCGGGGCCGCATACATATGCGGGCTCCTGGTGATCGCTCGGGGTATTTGGCCCAGTGAAGCAAGCAGGACCCCGTTTGGCCGTTTCGGATCCCCGCCCAAGAAAAGCCCCTCGTTGCGGTCGTAAGATTTCGGATCGAATATAAGGCCCAGGGCTTTGCGCTCTTTGTTATTCGGCATATCGAGAGCACGCAATCCATACTCCAGCGTGAAGTTGGGACGCACCTTCCAACTGTCCTGAGCGTAGAATTCATAGTTGTAGAAACGGAAATTGCCTGTCGGAGTGCGGGTCGCCTGATCAAATTGCGCCGGCCGGCCAACGAGCAAATCACCAAAATCATTACCTGTTGTCCCTGGAATCCAGCCTGCACCGAGCGTGATGCATCCCTCCGGGCAGCCGTGGAAGTTTTGTTTCTTGTTTGCCTGCTCGATTAAAACTCCAAGCTTTAGAGCGTGCGCTTTGTAGACCTTGGAAAAATTATCGGTGAGGGAGAAACTGTCGTTGTGAGCAAACAACGGCAGACCGCCCGGCTCCCAAAATTCACCGCCTGGCGTTCCTCCCCAACTGTGTATGGCCACTGGCGCGTACTGGCTCTGCAGCGGGAAGATCCCCCGGTAGTTGTCGATACCGAGATTCTTCAGGCTCACTTTTTCAGGATTGCGATAGTCGTTGTCCAGATTCAGTTTGCTTCCGCTGAACAAGATCTCATTGGTCGTCGTCGGGCTCAGCAGGCTGGTCATGCTGACCGATACGCTTCGACCGAGATTCGTCCCCAGCACATGAGACGGAAGTTCGTAGCTTGAGGCATCCCACCACAGGCCGCGGGCGAAGTCCTCGTCCTCGTATTCCCGGGCGATGCGGACATACATCTTGGTCTTTTCGCTGATATTGTAATCAACTTTCAGTGTCGCCTGGTTCCGATTCAAGGGAACAAGCGTGCTGAGCGCGTAGTTATACCTTCGGTTTGGATCGCTGTAGTTCGGCTGTGGATAAAGGTTGATCAGCGCCTTGCCTACGGCATCGACGTAGGGCGCCAAGTTATTGTTGGGAGCGGGCTGGCCGGAGTTGGCAAATCCACCCGGGATGGTGACCGTCTTGGGCTGGTTCAGGTTCTGACCTCCAATGGTCAGCAGTTCACTAAAATCACCCTGGCGCTGTTTCAGCGTGGGGACTACACCCAGAGTCGTACCAGGATCTGTCTGCTGGCGCTGCAGTTCCAAACCGAAAAAGAAAAACAGCTTGTCGCGGTTCTTGTTCAAGTTGGTGCCGGGAATAATGACCGGGCCGCCAATATTGAAACCCGGGTAGCTGTACTTGCTTTTTGGCCTTTGCCTGTCGTTTACATTGGCATAGTTGTTCGAGCGGTCGTTGGCACTGAATCTCCAATGTCGAACATAGTCGTAGATCGTCCCATGAAAGGCGCTGGTGCCTCCTTTGGTAACTGCGCTGATCTGAACGCCGGCACTTCCGTGCTCCGCTGCGTAGTTGCTGGTCTGTACTTTGACTTCCTCGACCATGTCCGGGTTGGCAGTGATGATGGTCCCGTTGTTGGAGCCGATGTCTATGACCCGCGACCCATCGATGCTGATGTTGTTGTACTCACCGCGCAGTCCGTTGACGTGGTAGCCAGCGTTAGCATTGGCGCCGGCATTGAACCCATGCTTTTCTAACGCCTCTTGATCTGGCGCGACGACGCCGGGAAGAATGCGAAGGAGCTCCAGCGAACTGCGGCTGATGATGGAAAGGTTGTCGATCTGCTTCGCCGTGATGGTATTTTCTTTGGCGCCGGTTTCTGTTTGCAACTCGACGACCTGCTCGGTAACAGTGACAGTCTCACTGGCGGCGCCGACTTCCAATGTCACATCCAAACCCCGTGTGTCACTGGGCGCGAGGCTGATATTGGATTGTTCGTAAGTTTTAAATCCGGTCAACTCTACCTTGAGTGTGTATTGCGCTGGGGCTACGGAGCCAAAAAGATAAGCGCCCTCATCGTTCGTGATTGTGCTGCGCGTTTCCTTTGTTCCCCGATTGGTGAGCGTCACAGCAGCACCCGGAATTACTGCGCCTGACTGGTCTTTCACCAGACCGCGCAATGTGGCGCTGCCGGTGATCTGCGCGAGCGTTGCGGGCATTAGTAAAACGCATACAAGAATTGCCAGGCCCATCACGAAAAGGACGCGGCAGTTGTGGTGGCGGGGAAACGTAAGAGTCAACATAGGACATCTCCCGTTCAAAGGATAAAAGTGACTTTTGGAGTACTAGACTGAAACGAACCCTCCTCCCGATTGATCGACAGAGGTTAGTGTCGTGATTCTGTGATCAATTGAGGAACGTGTCAAACATTTTTTTCAGGAGCAGCTCCCGCTATAAGCTCGCGTAGAACGTGGGAATTTTAATGAACCGCTAGAGACAAATCCAAATTGTTGGATAAGCAAAAAACTGCGATCGTTTACGAGCGTCGTTCCGGGTCCCCGCTTGCTGAGATTCTGAAAATGTGGGGACAGACCCCAATCTGTCACCACATTTTTTGACCAACTTTTTCCGATGACTGATGACTGATGACCAGTGACGCTTTGGTTGCGGCCTTATGGCTGCGGTAAGTCTCTGCGGCGAATTTTTGTCACCGCACTCCCATCAATAACTCCATCGTCAGTTGGTCGAGCCTTTCGTAAGGAAGTGATCTGCCGGCTAGCGCCGCTCGATCCAGGTCGGTAGTTGATAGCATCTGGGCGTTCTTCCGCGAGTAGTGCTTCATTGCTTTCTCCAGGTCCTTATCTTCCTCACGGATCTCCCCGAGAAGCGCCTGAATTTCTTTGTCCTTGTTAAACTGCTCGGCTTTTTCTTTCAGGATCAAATAGGTGCGCATGCAGCCCTTAGCGAACTCCTTTACTCCTTTCGGGTCTTCACTTCGATAGGCATGGGCGTCAAAATGTCTCGATCCTTGGTAGCCGACACCTTCAAGAAATTTGACCAGGAAGAAACAGGCTTTGAGATTTTCCGAACCGAACCTCAGGTCCTGATCGAAACGGTTTAATTTCTGATCGTTCAGGTCGATATGGAATAGCTTCCCCGCTTCCCATGCCTGGGCGACGGAATGATGGAAATTCAGTCCTGCCATGTGATCGTGCGCCAGCTCGGGATTGACGCCCACCATGCCCGGGTCGTCCAGCGTTTCAATGAATGCGAGCATGGCGCCCACGGTAGGCAGATAGAGGTCTCCTCGCGGCTCGTTTGGCTTTGGTTCGAGGGCGAACTTGAGCGCATATTTGTTGTCTTTGACATACCGGATCAGAAAGTTCAACCCTTCGCGCATGCGTTTGATCGCTTCCGCAGGATCTTTTGCGGCGTCCACCTCGGCTCCCTCGCGTCCGCCCCAAAAGACATAAAGGCTGGCGCCCAGTTCCACGCCCAGATCGATGGCCCTCATCGTTTTCTGCAGGGCGTAGGCCCTCACTTTCGCGCTGTTCGACGTGAAGGCGCCGTCCTTGAACACCGGGTCAAAGAAAAGATTAGTGGTCGCCATCGGAACCTTGATGCCCTGATTTTTCAGCGCCTTCTTGAACTCGCTGACGATGCGCTGTTTTTCTGCGGGCGTCGCATCAATCGGCACCAGATCATTGTCGTGAAGGTTGACTCCGTAGGCGCCGATTTCCGACATCATCTTTACGATTTCTACTGGAGAAAGCGTATTGCGCGTGAAGTCGCCAAAGGGATCGCGGCCGCGGTTGCCCACGGTCCAGAGACCGAAAGTGAATTTGTGTTCGGGTCGGGGTTTGTAGTTGGACATAGATGACTCCGTTGATCGCCGCGAATAACGCGGATGAACGCGAATGGGCTCTTGGATTCCTAGTATTTCGGCGATTCGGCGACCGCGCAAGAGCCCATTCGCGTTCATCCGCGTTCATTAGCGGCGATTACGAGTACTTCTCCACAAAACGCCGGTGTCGCGCAAAAACCGAATCACTGCTGGCCGCACAATCGCTCCAAAACAGCTCGCTAAACTTCAAGTAAAGCTCGTAGACTTCTGCGTAACAGTCGCGGTTTCTCGGATCCGGCCCGGTCGCGCTTTCCGGGTCCAAAGTCACGTGCCTGGCTGCGATTTCCCCGATGCTCTGCCCGGACCCGTGTTCTATCTGCCACATCCAATAAGCTTGAAGCGCCGCGCCCAGCGCTGCGCCCTCATCTTCGGCCGGGCAGGCGACATAGGCGTCAAACACATCGGATACGATCTGGCGCCAGACGCGGCTTTTCGAGCCACCGCCGGTCAGCCGGATTACTTGCGGGACGATACCCAAATATCTCATCCGATCCAGGCCATAACGAAGGCCCAGTGTGACCCCTTCCATCGCCGCTCGAGCCAAATGTCCCGCAGTGGCGGTTGCCGGCCGCAAACCGAGAAGCACTCCGGTCCCCTGGGGCACGTTCGGCATCCGTTCGCCTTCCAGATAAGGAAGCAGCACCAGTCCATGACTGCCTGGAGGAAGATCCGTTATGGCGGCGTCAAATTGCTTGAAATCAGAAGTGGAAAAAAAACTGGAACGTATCATTTCTGTAGCCACTGTGACATTCATCGTACAGGCCAGCGGCAACCACTTTCCCGTAGAATCACAGAAAGCGGCGATTTCTGCCGCCGGATCGATCACCGGTGAAGAAGCGCAGGCATAAAGCGTTCCGGAAGTCCCCAGGCTCACGGTAACCACACCGTCCGCTACATTACCCGTTCCGACGGCTCCCATCATGTTGTCGCCGCCGCCGGAACTGACCAGCGTGTCCTTGCTCATCCCCCATTCTGCGGCGAGCGAGCCTCGAAGCGACCCGGCGGGTTTATTGGATTCGATAAGCAGCGGAAGTTTCTCCAGTAGATTGGTACCGGGATCGATCCAGCGCAAGGCGTTCTCCGACCAGCGCCTGTTTCGCACTTGGAAGAACCCAGTGCCGGAAGCATCTCCGCATTCGGCGGCAATTTGGCCTGTGAGATAGAAGTTTAGGTAATCGTGAGGCAGCAAGATATGGGCCAGGCGCCGGTAGTGGTCCGGTTCATGGTCTCTTAACCAGCGCACTTTGGAAATCGTGAAACCTGCGGGAATTCCATTCCCGGTTTCGCTCACCGCCGCCTGCAGTCCGCCGGCAGCCTTTAATAAGGCGGAGCATTCGGCCTCTGTTGCCGTGTCACACCACAGCTTGGCGGGTCGGATCACGTTGTGGGAAGAATCCAGCGGAACAAAGCCATGCTGCTGGCCGGAGACGCCGATGGCGCCGACTTCTCCAAGTTTTGCCTTCTGATTGTTTTTCAGCTGCGCGACGCAATCTCTCAATGCGTCAACCCATGTTTGGGGATGCTGCTCTTTGTGCCCGGGAGGGAGTCCGGCAATCAGTGGGTAAAACACCTGAGTCGAATCAATGACCTGCCCGGATTCAGGATCCCAAGCGATGGTTTTCAAACTTTGTGTTCCGCAGTCGATGCCAAGGAATAGAGTCACGTTTGTCGAACCGTTCTTTGGGGTCATCAGGTCAGCAAGTCAACAGGTCAGCAGGTCATTCGTCATAATTCGTCATCAGTCATCGGTCAACAGTCATCAGGTCAGATCAGGTCCGCAAACGTCCTTCCCTGCGAACCTGTTGACCTGCGGACTTGTTGACCTGTTTACCAATGATGTTGACCTGCGGACTTGTTGACCTGTTGACCGTGAAGACCCTAGGACATCGTTGGACACTTTGACCTCACGACATCGTTGACACTTTTTTGATTATTAACAAACAACCACCAGTAGTAGGGCCTGTGGGAAAGTGGGAAGGCGCGCTTTTTGCGGCTTTCCAGTTTTCCACAGGCCATTTTTCTTTCTTTTTTTGCTCCTTTTTTTCTTTCTTTTTTAGCTGCACAGACTTTTCAACAGGATTTTTTGTCACCGCTATTGACTCTGAAACGATCCGTTGTTGGCCCATCGTCAACACATAACTCCGTTCGGTCGCTTCATGTATATAGCATGCTGCTTCGTTCATCTAGCCTTGCCAGGAAGTGATTACCGAAATAGATCGACCAGATTCCATCATCCAACGCTTCCAGACCCACATACTCATAGGCCAACACCGTAGTGAGAAAAATCCGCACGGTATTCCACCGGATTGCACCCGCATGAGACACCTTGCGTACTTCGTAATGCCCCGGGTATTGTACCTGCACTGTGCCACCGTGGTAGCGGCGCTGCGATAGGTCATAGAGTTGCACCGGCCGCTTCATTAGTAGTCCCTCATGGGGTCGTTCTTCGTTGTAGCGCTTACGAAACTGATCAAAACAACGCTGCTGGCTCTTCATATCAGACTGCGGTGGCCGCGTCGTCTCTTTCTTCAGCTCCCGATGCATCCGCTCGTGGCTGGCATTCTGTTCGGGATGCCCTGGCTGAATCCGTATCGGCACTATCCCTAACTTGATCCACCAGACTGACAAACGTGATAGACGGCCTAACGAGCTGGGTTGTCCAAAAGGCACTCCATTGTCTGTCAGAATGCCGGCCGGTAGTCCGTATTCGCGGAACAATGAATCAAATACTCGCCCTGCCCCCTGTCTGGCAACCGATGCCAGACTGCGACAGCTCAGAAGATATCGACTAAAACTATCCATCACCGTCAATGGATAACAATACTGCCTATTGCCCAGCCGAAACTCTCCCTTAAAATCGGCAGTCCAGATCTGGTTAGGTTCAGTCGCCACCACTTGCGGGCGAGCCGTCTGGCTCCCTCGCCTGCGGCGTTGCCGCTGCTGTGTCAGCCCATGCTGACGAAAATATCGGTCTGCTGTCGCCGCTGCCGGCCAGGGTCGCGACGCCTCTAAATCGCGCAGCCGAGCGACGATCTTCTTGCCTCCCCAACCATATCGCTTGCGCTCACGCACCAGCGCTTCGACTATCTCCGAGCTCACCTGCTGGGGTGAGTGCTGCGGAGCTCTACTTCTGTCACCCAGCCCTTCCAGCCCCTCCTGCTCATACCGCTGCCACCACTTGTAGCCACACTGGCGGCTGATCCCATAGCGACGGCACAACTCCGTCATCTGGTAGGTTCCACTTTCATACGCCAGCACAAACCGAGCACGTTCTTCCATCGTCGACCTCTCTCGCCACGGCATTTAGACGGTCCTCCAAAACCACCTATTTTGCCTGGTGAATGTGTCAACGATGTCGTAAGGTTATTCTGTCAACGATGTCGTGAGGTTGTACCAGAATGACTGATGACCGGTGACTGATGACCGATGACCGGTGACCGATGACCGATGACCGATGACCGATGACTACTAATGAGGCTTTTCGATTGCGGCTTTGCGACGCCGCGTTTCTTGTTTTTTTATGCTGGAGCTACAACGGGCCTCTTCAGGCCGAAGATAGCCTCCACCCTCTTGTTGACGCTATCCAAAACCGCTATGACGCCATTCGAAGCTTCAGCGCCGGGTTCACACAGATTTACCGCAGCGGCT
>DASXTB010000114.1:0-11938 GCA_036505615.1 Acidobacteriota bacterium | reverse complement strand
AGGCCACAACCAAAGAGCTGGTAATTGACTGAATCCATGATCCATTAGAGCGTGAAAGCGCGGGCCGCTTCAGCGGCCTTCCCCGAAGGGTTTAAGGCCCGCCGTCTTTACGGGTTGATCAGACATCATTAGTCCAATCGAGGCCGCTTCCAGCGGCCTTCTCGCCTGGCTTTATCCGTCATTTTCCCGTGACAAGTTTTCCCTTGCCCCGGGGCGAATGGCTAAAGCCAGCATCCAGAAAGCCGCTGGAAGCGGCTTCAGCGGGATTGTTTAATGGGCCGCCAACCCGCCGTAAGGACGGCGGGCCTTAAACCCTCCGGGAATGGCCGCTGAAGCGGACACCGCCCCTCCTCGCTGAAAACATTGGTCAGAAAAATTAGATTTCACGGTCCGGTATCACCTCAACGGGTACGAGCAGGGTAACCAAGAAAACTGACATTCTGCTTGAGCTGCCCTTCTCCGTGGCCCTATCCCTCGGCGTTGGCGTGTTCGTGAACGTGGGCCTGGTCGTGAACGTGAACGTGCTCGGCCGTTTGGCGGCAGGCCTGGCCGCGCTAGTTCTCTGCGGTGAATCTTCGTCGAATAATCTCCGATCGCCGACAGAATTTAGGGCGCATCTCATGCCCTGAAATTCGGGAGGACATGTTAAACTCCGCGCACTATGGAGCGAGCGGAACTGCCGCGCAAACTGGGGCTGCTGGATTCAACGGCCATCGTAGTTGGGACAGTAATCGGTTCGGCGATCTTTCTTGTGCCGAACGCGGTTGCGCAAGACCTTCCCTCCGTCAAGATGGTGCTTGCCGTATGGATCCTCACCGGAGTGCTCTCGTTTTTTGGCGCGCTCGCATACGCCGAGCTCGGGGCGATGACGCCGTCCACCGGAGGCCAGTACGTCTATCTGCGCGATTCGTTCGGCCCGCTGTGGGCATTTCTATGTGGCTGGGCTTTTTTTCTGGTCATTCAGTCTGGAGGAATCGCGACGCTGGCGGCCGGTTTTTCGATTTACCTCTCCTACTTCGTTCCCATGGGACCGCTTTACGCAAAGCTGGCGTCGGTCGGTTTGATATCGATTCTTAGTTACGTCAGTTATCGCGGCGTGAAAGGGGGAGCTGCGGTACAGAAGCTGTTTACCCTTCTCAAAATCACAGGCCTGGCAATCCTCATCGGCAGCGTTTTTGTAAGCCGGCAGCCTAATGCATTCCAGTGGTCATCGCCGTCATCCGGATTTTCATGGAGTCACTTCGGGGTTGCGATGATCGCGTGTTTGTGGGCGTACGAGGGGTGGAATCAGGTCAGCTTTGTTGCCGGGGAAGTGAAGCAGCCTCAGCGTAACCTCCCTTTGTCGCTAGGCATCGGAATGGCAATCGTCATAGCCATCTACGTGACGGCAAACATTGCCTATATGAAGATCCTTCCCATTTCCGAGATTGCGTCAACCGAAAGGGTCGCGGCCACCGTTGCCGGGCGGACGATGGGGCGGATCGGCGCGACCGTCGTTTCGTTGACCATCCTACTTTCGATCACCGGCGCCCTCAACGGCAGCATCCTGACGGCCCCTCGAGTCTACTTTGCGCAGTCGCGTGACGGTCTTTTTTTTAAGAAGGCCGGCGAGGTTCATCCGCGCTTCCAGACCCCGCACGTCTCCATCCTCTTGCAGGGGATCTGGTCTGCAATCCTTGCCATTAGCGGTTCCTATCAGAAGCTATTTTCGTTCGTAATCTTTTCAGCATGGGTGTTCTACGGAATGACAGTGGCGGCGGTGGTGATTCTGCGGTGGAAATATCCGGATCGTCAACGCCCTTACAAGATGTGGGGATACCCCGTCACGCCGCTTCTCTTCTCAGCTATCTCATTCTGGTTCGTCGCCAACACCGTTGTCACCACTCCCGGACCGTCCCTGATCGGAGTGCTTATCATCGCAAGCGGCGTGCCTGTGTACTATATCTGGCGTCACAAATTCAGAATTGAAGACGGAGTATGTTAGAACCGACTCTGAACGCGGGAGGCAGCGAGCAATAGCGGCCGAGCTCATACCGCGGGTATGGACTGGGGCATTTCAGATTTCAGAAATGGACCGCCAGCCGACCATACGGCACCGTGTGCAGCCACAGAGCCGCGGCCGGAAGGGCGCGGCGCGCCAGAATAGCCGGTTGCGGCAATCCCACTGTGCTCAAGCCGGCTAGATATTTACTGTTATGGAATTGTGCGGATAACTTAGATTGCCGCGCCGCGCCCTTCCGGTCGCGGCTCTGTGGGTGCATGACACCTGACGGCTGAAAGCTGGTTATCAGTATTTCGATTCCCGCGACCCCTTCTAATTAAGGAGAATATATGCTTTCCATCCGACTTCATTTTAGGTTGGCAGCGACTCTCACGGTCTTCGTTGGGTTCAGTTTGTTCACGGCATCGGCTCAAGGCGCAGACCGGCCCCCCATCCTCGGTATTGCCCACATCGCTCTGCAGGTGAGCGACCTGGCCAAGGCGCGGGTCTTCTACGGAGAATTGCTTGGATATGAAGAGCCTTTTCAAGTCTTCAAGGAAGACGGCACTCTGCTGCTGACGTACTTCAAGGTTAACGACCGTCAATATGTTGAAATATATCCGGGGCTCCCGCCCGGGAAAGAGGACCGGCTTTCTCACATCGCTTTGGAAACGACGGATGTCGCCGCCCTTCGCGGGTATCTGCAGGAAAAGGGAATCAAAGCTGTGGATCAGCTGTCTCAAGGACGGGATGGGAATCTGAGCATGTCGGTGGCGGACCCTGACGGCCACACGGTCGAATTTGTCCAGTACATGCCGGCGTCACTTCATCGCAGAGCCAAAGGAAGATTTGTTTCGGCCCACCGGATTTCCGACCGGCTGCTGCATGTGGGGATAACGGTAGCCAATGCGGCGGCGGCCGACAAGTTCTACAAGGATGTGTTGGGTTTCTCTGAAATCTGGCGCGGTGGGGCGACCAATTCCATTACCAATTGGATCAACATGAAGGTTCCTGACGGCACTGATTACGTAGAGTACATGCTCATTCAGGGAAAAGTGGACCGCCAGCGCCTTGGGACCCTGCATCACCTGGCTTTGCTGGTCCCTGACATGCAGAAGGCTCTGGAAACCATCCGTGAGCGTCCATTAGGACAGGATCGCATTACGGTGCGCGCTCCTCAGGTGGGTCGAAACAACCGCTGGCAGTTGAACATGTTTGACCCCGATGGTACGCGAACCGAGCTGATGGAGCCGTTTACCGCGCGGTAATCTGAATTGCGGATTTCGGATTGTGGATTTCCGATTGCGGATTGCGGATTTCCGATTTCGGATTGCGGATTTCGGATTGCGGATTGCGGATTTCGGATTGCGGATTTCGGATTGCGGATTTCGGATTGTGGATTGGGCGTTTCGTGATGTCCGCTGTCCGTGGTCAGCTATTCCAGACAATCCAAGAACGGTAAGTCGAACAACGGACGACGGTCGACTGACAATGACCCCAATCCGCAATCCGAAATCCCCAATCCGCAATCCGAAATCCCCAATCCGTAATCCGAAATCCGCAATCCGCAATCCGAAATCCCCAATCCGCAATCGGATCACTTCCACCGGGTCAGTATCTCCTCTCTCTGAAATTTGCGAAGGATAAACCGGAAAAGAACGACGTCCAGCAGCAGGACCACCAGGCAGGCGCTCCAGAGAAAAACAAAACTCAGTGTTAGCGTTCTCCCAAATAGCCCCACAATCAAGAGGAATATCGGGATAATTACCAGTCCGGTGAATTGATTGGCCGCCTGGGGATCCGTCATCCTGGCGGAAAAATGCATCGTTGCCAGCACAGAAGCAATACCCATCACCGGGGCGAGTGCCAGCAGCCCCACCAGCCAAAATCGATCGGGCAAGAGCAGGTACCCATATCTCTCCCACGAAATAAAGTCAACCATCACTGCGGCCGCCAGGCCGGCAAGCCAAGTGAGCGCAATCGCGGGAGTGATGGATGCGACCAGCTTGGCCATCAGGAATTGCCGGTCCGTGATGGGAGTGGCAAGGATCGGCTCAAGCGTCCGCTGCTGCTTCTCGCCCACAATGGAAAAAGCTGCCGCAAATGACGAGAGCGCCACCGGCATCAACAGAAAGAAACCCGCTAGGTTGCGCAAAAAATAACGCGTGATTCCCTCCTGCAGGGGCATCCCGGCAAAATCGGGCAAAGTCTGAACAATCCGGACGATTATGTCCATGCCAGGATCTTTTTTTTTCGCCTGAACGATTCCGGGAAGGATCAGCGTGAACAGGACAGAGATCCCCACGGCAATCACCGGCAGCAGAAAGTAGGCGGGCAAGACCTGTTTGTTGCGCCAGATATCCCGCAGTTCCTTCGCTAGAAACAGAAATAGGATTCTCACCTCTGAACACTGCCTCCGTGAATGCAGCGCAGGTAGATAGTTTCCAGGCTATCAGTCTGTGCGTGGACTTTAATGATTTCGGCCCCGCTATTGACCAGCGCCCTTACAATCTGGGGTACGTTCTCTCTGGGATGAACCACGTCAGCCAGCATCGTGTTTGTCGCGCATTCCACACTCTTGACAGCGGAGATGGCCCGAATGATCTGCCGGTGCCGGGGCAGCGCGTCGCGCAGCTCGATTTCCACGCGCGCGCTTCCTCCCGACCCGGATTGAAGACCGGCCAGTGTGTCGCAAACCAGCAGCCGCTGTTTCAATATTCCCACAAGATCAGCAAGTCTCTGAGCCTCGTCAAGATTGTGAGTGCACACTACTATCGTTCGCCCTTGGGCTTTCAACTTCAGGATCATTTCTCGGACCGTCACGGAAGCTTCCGGATCCAGCCCCGCGGTCGGCTCATCCATGAAAATTACCTTAGGTTCATGGAAGATTGCCCGTATGACCGCCAGCTTCTGCTTCATTCCTCTTGAGAACGTTCCCACCGGGTCGGCACGTCGATCCCAGAGCTCCATGAAGCGAAGATAGCGCTCCACCCGGCCGCCGATTTGCGATTCAGGAATTCCGTAGAGCCGGGCAAAAAACAACAGATTGTCCCAGGCAGACATCCTTTCGTAGAAGCCCGGCGATTCAGTCAGCAGGCCACAGACGGCACGAATAGAGCTGTTGGCGCGCTTGTCATGTCCCAACTCATAACCAGCAACCCGCGCGCCGCCTGAAGTCGGAGCAATCAGGCCCAAGAGGAGACGAATAGTGGTAGTTTTTCCGGCGCCGTTCGGACCCAAAAGTGCAAATAGTTTTCCTTCCGGGATTTCGAAGGAAAGGTCTTCGACAGCGGTAACCGAGTTGAACAGGCGCGACAGTTTATGACAGGAGATCATGCGTGCGGCCCAGGCCAGCCTTATATTTCATGCAGTCTTTAGGGTCGCTTCTCGTTTAGCTTTAAACTCGGTTCCGGGCTTCCACTCGGGCAGTCGTGGGTCGTTGGCCACGCGGTAGCCCACCTCAAACAGCAGCCGCAGATCCTCTACTGCGCCCGACAGATCCCAGTCCGGCTTAATTTCATCAGTGACGTTGTGGTAATCATTCACTGTGTACTCGTCCCGTTTCTGCTTGCCATATCCGGGTGGTTTTCCAATGTAGTCGATCCCGGCCTCAGGGTCCAAAGCGGGTACGCCCTGCTTGGCAAACTCGAAATGATCGGAGCGGTAAAATAATCCTTTTTCCGGTTCTGCGTCAGGTTTGACCTCTCTTCCCTGCGACCGTGCTACATCGCGGACTACATCGTCCAGCGTCGAATTCCCGAGACCGATGAGGATGATATCTCTCGTGCGACCCCACTGATTCAATCCGTCCATGTTGATGTTGGCGGCCGTCTTGGAAAGCGGATAGAGAGGGTTCTCGGCGTAATACTTCGATCCTAACAAACCTTTCTCTTCGGCGGTAACAGAAAGAAAGAGCACGGAACGCTTGGGAGCAGTCTTCAGTTTCGTAAATGCTTCTGCGATTTCCAGAAGTCCGGCCGTTCCTGACGCATTATCGATAGCGCCGTTGTAAATCTGGTCGCCCTTCTTCTTGGGGTCCTTACCGAGGTGGTCCCAGTGAGCTGTGTATATGACGTATTCATTTTTCATTTTGGGATCGGAGCCTTCCAGTTTCGCTATAACATTGCGGGATTGGATCTGGCGCAGCGCATTTTTGATGTCGAACGTGACTTTGGCGTTAAGCGGGACCGGCTTGAACTCTTTGCTGACTGCCGCCCTCTTGAGAGCATCGAAGTCCTGCCCGGCCATGCTGAACAGTTCCTTTGCCGTTTCCAAATTGATCCATGATTCTACGGCCACACGGCCCATGTTCTTGTCCGGGTTCTGAATGTCAAAGTTCTCGCGCCCCCAGCTATCCGCGACGACCTTGTAGGGGTAGCCTGCCGGGCCCTGCTCGTGAACGATGATCGCGGCGGCGGCTCCCTTTTCCGACGCAATCTCATATTTGTACGTCCAGCGGCCGTAGTAGGTCATCGCCTTTCCTCGGAATAAGTTCTCATCCAGCTTTGAAGGATCCTTGGGATCGGGAACGGGAGGATCATTGATCAGCATTACGATCGTTTTGCCTTTGACGTCAACGTCCTTGTAATCGTCCCATCCGTATTCGGGAGCAACCACGCCGTAGCCGACAAAGACAAGGTCTGAATTATCTACCTTCACTTCGGGGACGAATCGCCGCGAAACGGCCACGTACTGCTCGGTGAATTTCAGATCCATCTTCTTTTTGCCTGCGACAAAGAAAGCCTTGGGCGTAGCTCTAAAACCTACCAGCGGAACTTTTTGAATGTAGGTGCCATCGGGGTTTCCGGGCTGCAGACCTAATTTCTTGAATTGGTCGGTGAGGTAATTCACCGCCAGCTCTTCTCCCTTGGTTCCTGGCGCCCGTCCTTCGAATTCATCCGAAGCCAATACTCCAATGTGCCTGAGCAGGCCTGGGGCGGCGATGCTCTCTTGGGCGGGCTTCAGGTCCTGGGAGATTTCTACAGAGGCAACGGGCGTTTTAGCCGGCTCTTGGGAAGTTTCCTTTCTGGCACAGCCGGGCACCAGAGTCGCGATAGCTATAACAAAAATCAAAATCGAAAACTTCTTCATGTCCGCATCTCCTCTAAAAAGAAGTCACAGGTCGAATTCTCAAGTCGCAGGTCGCACGTCGCAGGTCGCAAGTCGGGTGTCAGCTTTCAGCTCCAGCCTTTTTTACTTTCGTCATCTGATCCCGCTTCAGCATTCGGCATTCTAAATTCGCCATTCGTACTTCCAAGCGAAGCCTAATTTGCGCCGGCCTTAATTTCAACGGATTTCACGCAATTTCAACCACGATCTTGGCTAGAGACAAATAATGGGACACGGAAGCCACTGAAGACACGGATAACAGATAGGAAACTGAATCTCAGCTACTCCGTGTTTTCCGCGTTTTCCGTGTCCCATTCTTATCTTTATCAGGGCATCCTCAAAAGAGGCTGCATCGGATTCTGCCGCATGGAATGAGGTAGACGGAGCGGTTGTCTTTCGTGTACATACTCCCAAAAGACGAGAGGCAAACAGCGATGGAGTGGATACAGGTTTATGACCCGGTGCACAATGCTTTGCTTTCGACCGTGCTGGCAGCCCTGCCCATAGTTGTGTTGTTTATAATGCTCGGCATCTTTGAGATTCCCGCACAGTGGGCCGCGCTATCCGGATTGTCGACAGCGCTTCTGGTTTCCATCTTCTTCTATGGCATGCCTGCAAGCGATGCGCTTGCATCGGCGCTTTATGGAACAGCGTTCGGCCTGCTTCCCATCGGATGGATCGTCTTGGCGGCTGTCTTTCTTTACAGCCTTGCTGTGGAGACCGGCCAGTTCGAAGTAGTCAAGAATTCAGTCGCCGCTCTTTCTCCTGACCGGCGGGTTCAGGTGCTCCTGATCGGCTATAGTTTCGGCGCCTTCCTTGAAGGCGCCGCCGGATTCGGCACACCCGTAGCTATTTGCGCCGCTTTGTTGATGGGTCTTGGATTTCCGCCTCTCTACGCGGCCGGCCTCTGTTTGATTGCCAATACCGCTCCGGTCGCCTTCGGCGCCATCGGAACGCCTATTCTGACGCTGGCCAACGTGACTCAACAGGATCCTCTAGTCCTCGGGCAAATGGCAGGACGCCAGCTCCCGTTTGTGTCGCTGATTGTCACCATCTGGCTGGTGACGGCCATGAGCGGATGGAAAGGTCTGCGGGGCGTGTGGCCCCTCGTTTTGGTCAGCGGAGGCAGCTTCGCAATCGTCCAGTTTCTTTGGAGTAATTATGTGGGGCCCGAGTTGGTCGATATTGCCGGAGGTCTGATCAGTCTGGGGCTGACAGCTCTGTTTGCCGCGCGGTGGAAACCCAAAGACAAATGGGATTTCTCACAACAAGCCAGCGGGCCAGCAGGGCAACAAGTCAGCCAGTCGGAAGATCAGCCGCTTAAGGAGTCAGCGGGTCAGAAGGTCACCCAGTCAGCGGGTCGGCAAGTCAGCAGGTCAGCAGATAACCAGCACCACTACAGCCCTCCGCTTCCATACACGCGCGCTCAGATCCTGCGCGCGTGGGCGCCATGGGCTTTTCTCAGCTTTTTTGTATTCCTGTGGGGTCTTCCTCCAGTGAAGGCATTCTTGAACGGAGGCAGCTCCGGTTACCGCGTCTACAAAACTACCGGCAAACCGGGTCCGAATAATCCCATCACGAGCCCCGAGATAAGAGTTCCCTGGCTTCACAAGATGGTGTACCGAGAGTTCCCTGTCGTTCCAGCCAGAATCGACCGGTCACGAATAACGGAAGCTGCCTATCGAGCAAAAAACGCCGAGGGCGCCGTTTATATTTTCAACTGGTTAAGCGCCACGGGCACCGGGATTCTGATGGCGGCGCTGCTGACGGCGCTCTATCTACGGATTCCGGCGCACGTTTTTCTGAGCGTAGCGGGGAAGACATTGAGGCGCATGCGCTGGCCGCTGCTGACTATAGCGTGCATGCTGGCGCTCGGCTACGTCACACGCTACGGCGGCACCGACGCCACTCTAGGACTGGCCTTCACCAGAACCGGCGCGGTCTACCCGTTTTTTGCCGCTTTGCTCGGCTGGCTCGGAGTGGCGCTCACCGGTTCGGATACATCCAGCAATGTTCTCTTTGGAAGTCTGCAAAAAATCACCGCTCAACAGCTGGGCCTAAACCCGATCTTGATTACCACTGCCAACAGTACAGGCGGGGTGATGGGGAAAATGGTTGATGCGCAAAGTATCGTCGTCAGCACCGCGGCAACCAACCAGAGCGGCCACGAGGGCGCCATTCTCCGCTTCGTGTTTTGGCATTCCATAGCGCTGGCCTGCATCATGGGCCTGATTGTTCTACTGCAGGCCTACGTGTTTCCCTGGATGATCCCAGCGGCGCGATAACGGCTACGTTCACGTTCACGCAACGTTCACGCCCACGTTCGCGTCATCGTGGACGTCGACGTAAACGTGGTCGTGGACGTGATCGTGGTCGTGGACGTAGACGGCTTTATGTCTCGACCAAGTCATTGGAACAGCGTTCGCCATGAATAACCCAGGCTTCGGCTCAGATTTTTTCTCCCTCTGCTGAGAGCGGTAACAGCTCACTCACTTTCCGCGATGGAGTCTCCAACCTTCACCCGCCCTTCCTTCAAAACTCGCGCAAACCAGCCTCGCCGGTCTCGCAGGGCCCCAAGAAAGCTAGGACCCTTGTCTTGGCCGACATAGGGGAGAAGATAAAGATTGTTGCACGGCTGGCACGGTTTGGAGATTTCAATTTCTACCGCGGCGCCAAGCCGAAATCTCTTTCCCACCGCGAACGCATTGTACTCCATTCCCGCGGTGAGGAAATTCTCTCCCAGATCCCCGGGACGGATTGGCCATCCTTCCCGGTTCAGTTGCTCAATCATTTCGCGTGGAATCAGCAGCACGGCTTGATCTCGATTATCGTGGTCTTTTTCGTGCCGCCAGCGGTTGAAGTCGTCTTGAAGTCCAACGGAAGTCACAAGACTTGCAGCCACAGAGAACTTGGGAAGGCCGCGCTCTCCGCTTTTCTCCGACTTGACGTTTATTTGTTCGATTGTGCCCTTCATGGGTGTTAATTCGTGTAATTCGTGGCCTCTCTTTTCAGTATTCACTCTTCTCTTATCTCAACCACTCTATCCGCCGCTACATCCTTCAATATCGTAATCCTACCTGACGGCCACTTCACCTGCAGTTGCCGGATGACCTTAGATTTACCCAATCCGAAATGAGCGCGCGGATCGTTGGACGAAGCGAAACTTCCTCCGGCTTTGATTTCCCTGATCTGATTGCCCTCTTCGGTGGTCACGGAAATCCTGGCACCCACGCCGCGACGGTTACTGCGAGTTCCTACAAGTTTGATCACGACCCAGTGATTGCCGAGCTTCCCCTGATTAATCAGCAGCGATGGCGCGTCGTCCAGCGCAACAACGGCGACGTCAATATACCCGTCGTTGTTGAAATCGGCAAACGCGGCGCCGCGATAGGACTTAAGCGGCTGCATTCCGGATCCTGCCTGACCCGTGACATTGACAAACTTCCCATGCCCGTCGTTCAAGTAAAGCTTGTTTTGCTGCCGGTAGGAAATCTTCAGCCCGTATCGGTCCAGCTGCGGGTAAATGTGCCCGTTGGCGATGAACAAATCCTTGAAGCCGTCGTTGTTAAAATCAAAAAAGCCCACTCCCCAACTGAGGTCCCGCTGGCTGTCGGCAGCAATACCTGCGTCCACAGAGGCATCAGTAAAAAAACCCTTCCCGGAATTGTGATAGATGGTGTTGTAGTCGTCCGAGAAGTTTGTCACTACGATATCGAGCCAGCCGTCGTTATCATAGTCTTCAAAATCGACACCCATCCCGGCCTGCTCGCGTCCGTCTTCGCTAAACGCCACGCCCGCCGGCACGCCGACCTCGGTAAAAGTGCCGTTCCCCTCATTGCGGTAAAGATAGTGCGGGGTGCTGTCGTTGGCGACGTAAAGATCGGGACGTCCGTCGTTATTGTAGTCCCCCCACACCGCACCCAAGCCGTAGTAGCCGTTCTTGTCGGCCACGCCGGCTTTCTCGGAAACGTCAGTGAAGGTTCCATCCCCGTTATTGTGATACAACGCGTCGCCGGCTCCTTTCAATCCGCGCGGGCCGCAGGCGACGGGAATTCCCTTGTAGGAGCAAAATTTCCCTTCCACCGGCAGATGATTGATGTCGTAGTCAAGATAATTGGCGACAAACAAGTCGAGATAGCCGTCGCCATCGTAATCGGCCGCGGCCGCGGCGGATGACCAGCGCGCATCGCCCACACCTGCTTGCTTGGTGACATCGGTAAAAGTTCCGTCACCATTGTTTCGATAGAGGATATTGGGGCCAAAGTTGCAGACGTAAATGTCGTCAAAGCCGTCATTGTTGTAGTCGAAGACGAGCACGCCCTTTCCCCAATATTCGCCGCCTTCAACTCGCGCTTGCGCCGTCACGTCGGTGAAGGTTCCGTCGCCGTTGTTTCGATAGAGAACGTTGTGGTTTTTCCGTTTTCCCGCGCGAAGCTCATCGAGAGTCGCTCCGTTGACCACGTACAAATCCATCCAGCCGTCATTGTTGTAGTCAATGACGCCGATTCCTCCACCGACCGACTCGATCAGGAATCGCTTCTCCGCGTCGCCGCTGACGACACGAACGTTTATGCCCGCTTGCTGGTGTGCGTCGAAAAAAGTTGGGATCGTCTGATTTTCCGCTGTCACCAATACGGCAACCATCATCACTATCGCAAAACAGGACTGAACAGATGATTTTCTTAGCCGGCGGTGATGGGAGTTCATTTGCGCGGACGGAAAGACCTGAACTTAATTTCGCCGGGCTTTGCCGACCGATTCTCCGCGTTCAAGGCCAGCGCTTTCTCAAAAAGAACGTTTGCTTCTTCTTTCCTGCCGGTCTCTGAAAGCAAACGGCCCAACGCATAC
>DASXTB010000113.1:0-5068 GCA_036505615.1 Acidobacteriota bacterium | reverse complement strand
ATCAACAAGCAGGCCAAAACGATTAGATAACGCATCTTAATCGAGTAGTCGTGCTTCTGCTCTCTTTCCTGGGTTAATCAGCTTCTTCTCAAGAGCTTCGCCAATGCATCAGTCTGTGCAAGGCTTGAGACGAGCAACTCTTCCATCGTGACGGGCCTTTTATCTGGTTCTGCCATTGTGCTTCCTCACTTGATGACCTTATCCGCCCTCGCCAGCACATTCGACGGAATCGTGAGGCCGATCTGTTTCGCGGTGTTGAGATTAATAATCAGCTCAAATTTCGTCGGCGGCCCGGCTGGAAGCTCCGCAGGCTTGGCACCCCTTAGAATCTTATCCACATAGGTAGCAGCGCGCCTATATAAGTCCTCCAGGTTTGCTCCATAAGACATGAGGCCTCCAGCGTCAACAAATTCTCTATCGTCGTAAATTGCTGGAAGCCGGCTCTTGATCGCCAGGGCTACAATGCGCTTTCGTTCGAGAGAGATCAGCGGGGTCCATAGCGTGATGATGGCCTGTGCATCCTTCCTAATCGCGGTTCGAAATGCCCTCTCCAAATCTTCCGAAACTTGCACCTCCAAGGATTGGAGCTGCAAATCCAGAGAGGTAGCAGCAAACTCCGCCTGTTTGAAATAGCGTAAGCTGGCTCGGAAGTTCGGGTTCCACAATACGCCGACGCGTGTAAGCCGAGAATCTACCTCTTTGAGAAGCTGCAAGTGCTTTCTCGTCAGTTCCTCGGTAATAGAGTATAGCCCGGTAATGTTTCCACCAGGCCGCCCCACGTTGCTTATCAGCCCTCTCTCGACAGGATCGCCAAAGGTTCGCATCACAATCGGGATCGTGCTAGTTGCTTTTCTTGCAGCACGAGTCGATGCTGAGTCCACCGCCACGATCACATCAACTTGGAGGCGGACGAGATCAGCGGCAAGTTCAACAAGCCCCTTTTTTCTTCTCTGGTGATCTCCGTACCTGTATTCGATGAAAATATTCTCGCCCTCTATGTAGCCGAGTTCGCGAAGCCCCTGACGAAAGGCCTCATTATTTTGCGAGGTGCTCGAAGCAGAGCCACTCGACAGGTAACCGATCCGGTGAAACTTTCCCGGCTGCTGCGCCTCGGTGAGAGGGACCGAGGCGAGCGTAAAACCGACAAGTAAAATAACAATGGCTTTTGTAGCCATAACCACCTGTTTACCGCGCGATTCATTGTAGGTTATCAAGAACGTTTTGTCTTGCCCCTTGTTCAGCGGATATGACATAGCTGGCGACGGTGAGAGGCTATCCCATGACCCAAAACCAAACTAATCGCGTGCCGCGTAAGAGAGGGCCGGAGTTGCTACGGCGCTGAAAGCCGCGAGCTTGAGAAGATGGGAGTACGGACCTGGAACAGGGTCAGATTACAATCCTTTCAATAGTTCCGCATCCGGTCCCACACATAACGCCACTCGTCCCACATTGTCAGCACGTCATTAGCAAGTTTTTGTCTTTGAGTTTTTTTGTCGGCGCCTCCAGTATTCCAGCGGACCTGCAAAGTGTCGCGAAGTGCGTCGCCGGTCAAGAGCGGTCTTGATGTATGCTCACAATAGCCGCTGTTGTAGGCTTCCCTGAATAATTTGAAGATATCGTTCTTGTAATGCCTTTGGTGTACTGACGCAGTACTATGAAGATGAAAATCTAAGCAGTCGATCAGCCGCGTGATAATCTCTTCTTGTGTCATCGCCACCTCCAAAAAAAGGCGCTTTAACTTCGGCCAACCCTATGGCGCCCCGCTCATGCAAACGAATAGGCGAGTCCGCCATAAACAGTGAAAAGCAAACTAATGACGACAACACAAAACCTTTTTTTCATTGAACTGTACTCGATTGGCGAACAAATCAGATTACTACAGTGTGCCGAAAGTGAGGGCATGCTGGATTTGGCGAGTAAGTCGCGTCAGTCTGCGCAAGACTTGCGACAAGAAGCTCTTCCAACGTGACAGATCTTTTATCTGGTTCTGCCATTGTGCTTCCTCACTTGATGACCTTATCCGCACGGAACAGCACCGACTGTGGGATCGTAAGCCCGATCTGCTTTGCCGTCTTGAGATTGATGACCAACTCGAACTTAGCGGGCTGCTCTATCGGTAGATCGTCGGGTTTGGCGCCCTTGAGGATTCTGTCCATGTAATATGCGACGCGTCGGTAGCTCTCCGCGATGTCCGGCCCGTAGGACATGAGCCCTCCGGCATCTGCAGATTCTCTGAGATTATACATCGACGGTAACCGGCTCTTTAACGCAAAGTCCGCGATCCGTTTCCTGTAAGCAGTTATTACCCGGCCCCCGCCGGGCACATAGAGTCCATCCGGGCGCTCCTTACTCAGCCCAGCAAATACCTTCTGGAAACCGTCCGCATCTCGTACCTCCCAAGACCGAATAGTCAACCCCAGCGCACGCGCCGCGACTGGGAGATCCTCTTTCACCTCGTGTGTAGTGCCCGGAATGGACGGGTCGTAGACAACCGCGACACGGGCAACTTTGGGAACGGCTTCTTTGAGCAGCTCCAGCCGCTTTCCACCTAGTTCCCCGCGAAGGTTTGAGATGCCGGTAACGTTGCCGCCGGGACGGGCAAGGCTTTCAACGAAACCTTCTTTGACAGGATCGAGCCCCTGGCCCACTATAACGATGGGAATCGTCTTGGTCGCATTCATGGCCGGCCGGATCACCGGCCTCCCGCCTGCTACCACGATGATATCAACCTTGAGACGCACTAGCTCGGCCGCAAGCTCAGGGAGCCGATCTTGCTTCCCCTCTCCATATCGGTACTCAATGGCGATGTTCTGTCCTTCTATGTAGCCAAGCTCGCGCAGAGCCAGCTGAATTGCCTCGGAACGGGTGGACTCAGTAGCGGGGTCGCCGATCGAAAGATACCCTATCCGCGTGACTTTCTTCGCCTGCTGCCCCTCGGCAGACAATCCAAGTGCTACAAGCAAAGCGCATAGAGCAAAGCAAAATGTTTTTCTCCTGCCTTTTGCGTCGTGCTTCATACCCATACTTATTTGATCACCTTCTCCGCTCGCATGAGCACCACCGGGGGAATTGTCAGGCCAAGAGCCTTGGCAGTCTTGAGGTTGATCACCAACTCAAATTTGGTTGGCTGCTCGACTGGCAGGTCGCAGGCTTGGCACCCTTCAGGATCTTGTCCACCATCGACGCGACGCGTCCGTAGGGTTCGGTCTCGTCGCGTCCGTAGGACATCAAGCCACCGCTGGTGACATAATCGCCCCGAGAATAAATCGCCGGCAGCCGAGTTTTTGTCGCCAGGTCCACGATTCGTTTTCTATTAGAAGCGGCCAATGGGTGCTGCGTCACGGCAAGGGCGGCACTAAGCGTCTTAACGGCCTCTTTGAACGCGCCCTCGAATTTGTCGCCGCTGCTTACCTCCATAGAGTTAAGTTGCAGACCCAGTTCTCGTGCGGAGAGTTGGCTTTCGTTCCACTGCTGCGTAGAACCTCGATCTTGTGGATTCCACAGCACCGCCACGCGGGAGAGGTTAGGAATGGTTTCCTTGAGTAACTCCAATCGCTTGCCAGCCAACACTGAATCAATGCTGGTTATACCCGTGATGTTTCCCCCCGGCCGCGCCAGACTGTCAACCAGCCCAGACGCAACAGGATCACTTACGTTTAAAAAAACGATGGGGATCGTCCTGGCAGCGTTCTTAGCAGCTAGGGCAGCGGATGTCGAATACGCGACGAGTACGTCGACTTTAAGACGGACCAGCTCGTCAGCCAGGGCGGGAAATCGGTCAAGCTTACCCTCCGCAGATCGAGTCTCGAAAGCTATGTTCTTGCCCTCGAAATAGCCGAGCTCACGGAACGCTCGGAGGAATAACTCGTGGGAGGGGCAGGACTGGAAGCGGGCTGGGCTCTGAGCGCCCCAATCTTAGGTATCTTTACTTGCTGCTGCGCCTGAGCGAGACGGAATGAAGGGAGAGCTAAACCAACCAGTAAAACGACGAGGGTTTTCTTACACATACCGGCCCTCTGTTTACAGCGGTTCGTTGCCGTTTGTCCAGAGCGTTTTTTCGTTGCCAACTCACCCCAGGACACCGTTGAGGTGTCAATGGAATGGCGCGGAATGTCAAGACAAACTCGGTTCCCTATGCTGATCTTTGTCGATTATGACCCGCGAAGAGATAGAGAGAGAGAAATGGATAAGTTGGCCCGCAAGTATGTCGAGACTCATGACCCGGAAATCATAGAAGCGCTTTACTAGTTGGCCCGATTAGCCCGCGAGCTTGAGAAGATAGAGAAGCTACAAAAGCAGTGAGGAAGTCAGATAGCTGACAACCGACAGGAGGGGTGCAATCATGGAAGATAAGAGGTGCCTAGTGCTTGTTGATGGTAAAGAATGTGGTCTGCCTCTGTCCCAGATCGACCGCGAAGCCGAAAAGATAGCGAGATACGACCTAGCGACATATCAATGCGGCCTGGGCCATCGTTCCTATTTTCTGCTTGAGCCGGAGCTGTCAAGAGCGTCAGCCCCAGAATGGCAAAAGTGAAAAGAAAGTGCCCTTGCTATGACGAAAGTCTGACCGAAGGGCGCGTGACGCGGGTGCTGTGTAACTTCGGGCGACCTTGACGATGACCCTCAACGGAAAGCGCCTTGAGCTTTGCTTCCTTCCAGAGCAGCAAGCCCTGCCGTATGTAATCGGGATGGAGCTGCAACGTTTCACAGATATTCTCAAAGGAGAAAAGCTCATCGCTATCTTTCTCTAGAAACCACTCCTCCGCCTCTTGAAATAGCTTTTTTCCTCTTGGTTTCCGTGCAAGGACGTACTTCTGGAAATCTTCAACAGCACTTTCGAGCACCGCCAGCATGAGCCTTTCCTCGCCTTCGCGAAGGGTCTTCTTGTAAACTGATTCAATGAGGCCAATGTCGGCGGGGTCCAAAACAACCCAACCGTGGGTTACCAGAGCTTGCGCATAGCTGACTTTTCTCGCCATTGACTCAAACTCGCTTTCAGTTATTTTGCCCCGCCGCCCTTTTGCGCAAGTATTCTGCGATTTCTCGTTCCAGACGGCGGCTCCTTCGA
>DASXTB010000112.1:0-37988 GCA_036505615.1 Acidobacteriota bacterium | reverse complement strand
CCGAAAATCCGGTAGGTCTCGTCAGACCAGCTCAGTTCATCGGTCCTTGCCTCCCACTCCCAGTTTCCCAAATGCGCGATACGCTGGGCCTCAGAAAGACTGGCTTCGCTCTTCTTGAGCGCTTCCTGGGCGTGTCTGCGTTCCTCTCGGGCATGAGCGTCGCTGATAGCGATTGAAAGGTAATCAGAAATCTCAGTGAGCGTCGCTATTTCATGGCCGCTCCAGACGTAAGGTGTGCGGGAATAAAAGAAAAGCAGACCGATCAGGTCATCGGGTTGTTGTGTGGGAACGGCCAGCGTCGCTCGAGCCCCTTTGAGCGGCTGGATGCCCGCCAGAGGGTTAAAGCCCGAAACTGAAACCACGTCATCGTTGACGATGGGTTGCCGCAGTTGCAGGGTGTCGAGGCCATCGGGCCCATCGGGGAGCTGACCGGTAGCCCCGGTCAACGATCGCTTGCCCGAGGGCTCGACAGCATCAACGATAACCGTGAGGCCCTGCTTGTTGAGCGTCGCATATGCCACTCCAATATCGGGGAAAAACCGGCTGATTCGATTCAGCGTGTGCTTTATCACCGACTCGACCGACATCCCGGATGTCATGCCCATTGAGATGGAGCTCAGCAAACTGAGTCGAGCCTGGTTGTCGAGCAACCCTTGTTCTGCCAGCTTTCGGTCCGTGATGTCCACGGCTGTTCCAAGCGCCGCCGGTCTTCCCGCCAGTTCGAAGGGCACGCCGGAAAGGTAGAGCCAGCGCTCCTCGCCACTCTTGGTGACTATTTTTACTTCGTACCGAGAAGGAACCTGTTCCCCTCTTTGGCGGGCCAGTCCCCGCGTTTTGACGAGCGGCCGAAAATCTGGATGGACCACGTCCCAGAAATTCATCGACAGGAGCTCTTCACGGCTGTATCCGGTGATGGTTTCCATGGCCGCGTTTACATATTTAAACCGCGTTCCCTGGTAGATGACGATGGCGAACGCCGCAGTTTCCGCCACAGCGCGAAATTTGGCTTCGCTTTCCCGAAGCCCCGCTTCTGCCAACTTGCGCTCCGTGATGTCACGCACAACTGCGGTGATGCAGGTCTTGCCTCCGATTCCGGCTGTTGAAACGGAAGCCTCGAGGTCGATTAGCGAGCCGTCTTTGCGTTTTCCTTTGAATTCATAGACGGCCGGTGTGTATTCGCCCTTCAGGCGGCGGCGTCCGAATTCCAGCAGCCGCTCGCTGTCGCCGGGGCTGAGGAGCACAGACACATGTTGTCCTATCAGTTTTTCAGGGCGGTCGAAGCCATGAAGCCTGGCTAAAGATCTGTTTGCGTAGATTATGGTTTCTCGGTGCTCGACGAGAATTCCGTCTCGCGAGCCCTCAAAGGTCGCGGCCAGCAAGGCGCGGCATTCCTTTAACTCCCTTTCCAGAGTTTGGCGCGCAGGCTTCTGGCGCGAAGACCGCTCTTTATCGGTGCCTTTTTTGTGCTTGCCGCTCGGGGCCGGAGCAACTCTTTTATTGGCTGGTCTTTTCATTCCTAACACTTGACATTTCTTAGATTTTAGCCTGCCGGTTTGGTGATAGCCATTCCAAAAAGGAAGGGGATATAATTTAGTCATCCATGGACGATTTGACGCGTTGGTACGCCATTTACACTCGCTCCCGCCATGAAAAAGTGGTCGAGGAAGAATTGCGGCGCAAAGAGATCGAGACCTTCCTTCCGTTGCGGGAAATCCTGAGCCAATGGAAGGATCGCAAGCAGCTTGTTCAAGTTCCTCTGTTTGCCGGCTACGTCTTCGTGCATGTCCCACTCCAGCAGCGGCGTCTGGACATACTCAAGGTGGCGGGGGTCAGTCGCATCATTGGTTTTAATAACCATCCCCAGTCCATCCCCGAAGAAGAGATCGAGGCGGTGCAGAAGTTCCTGAATACCACAATCAAATATGATCCTTATCCTTATCTGAATATCGGTCAGCGCGTCGAGATAAGGCGGGGCGCTTTGAGGGGACTTCAGGGTATCCTGATCAAGAAGAAGAACAAATTTAAATTCATTCTCTCTGTCCACCTGATCCAGCAGTCCGTGGCCCTGGAAATCGACGCCTCGGACGTGGAACCGATTGGCATGCGTTAACGAATGTTAGCAAGTTAGCAGGTTGGCAGGTCAACAAGTCAGCAGGTTTATGGATTTGGTGATTGCGACCCTTAACGAGGGAAAGTTCCGCGAGTTTGTGCAGTTGTTGAACCTTCCCAGCCTGCAATTGCGCTCTCTTGACCAATTCCCCGGCTTACCTCCCGCCCTGGAGCAGGGGGCCACGTTTGCGGAGAATGCTCGCATCAAAGCCCGACACTATCATCGGCTACTGAGCGCCGCAGTTCTGGCGGATGACTCTGGCTTGGAAGTAGATCTTTTAAGCGGCGACCCCGGCATTTACTCCGCGCGCTACTCTGGTTGCAATGCCAGCGACCGGGAGAATGTCAGGAAGCTTCTACGCGAATTGCGCCACCACCTCGGGCCCGAAGATGGAAATCAAAGTTTACCGGTTGCCGCTGAAGATCGCAGTTACTGTCTGCTCTCTCCGGCACGCTTTATCTGCGCTCTCAGTTTGTTTGATTCGGGAAGCGAGCAGTTTTTCACTCAAGGCAAAGTCGAGGGTTTCATTTCTTCGGAACCGAGAGGCCATAACGGTTTCGGTTATGATCCGGTATTCTTTGTTTGGCAGGAAGGCAAAACGATGGCGGAATTGGCCCCTTCGATAAAGAACCGCATCAGCCATCGCAGCCAGGCAGCGCAAAACCTAAGATCATTCCTCCAAGATCGCCGCCAACCCGATTCCTGATCTTTTCATTACGCTTCCCAAAATATAATATTGATGTGGATGGACATGAATATTGAACTTGAAGATCTCTCGGCGGTGCGCAAGAGGCTTAAAATTCAGATCCCTCAAGCCGAAACCCAGAAGGCTTACGAAGAAATCTCTCGCAAGATCGCTAAGCTGGCGCGCATACCCGGATTTCGCCCCGGCAAAGCGCCCATGGGGCTGATTCGCAGCCGCTTCAAAAACGAAATCAAGGACGAACTTATTCAGGACCTCCTCCCTAAGTCTTACGACGAGGCGGTCAAATCCCGAGAGCTGAAGCCGCTTGCCTTGCCCCAAATTGAAAAACTGAGTTTCGAAGTGGGCCAGCCACTGCTGTATGAAGCCGTTTTTGAAGTGGCGCCGGATTTTGAGGCCAGAGACTACAAGGGCCTGAACCTGGAGAAGAAAGTTACGCCGGTCACCGACGCGGACATCGATAAGGTGATAGACCAGCTGCGAGAAAATGCTGCCAGGTTTATTCCCATCGCCGACCGTGCGGCGGCGTCAGGCGATCAGTTAAGCGTCGACATTGAGGGAACTCCTGTAAATAGGGATACAACTGAGCCGGCTGCACACGAGCCTGTCAAAGAGGAAGGAGTCACTCTGACGTTGGGTGGCGAGAATACTCTTCCTGAGTTCACCGATAGCCTGGTCGGATGCGCGGTCGGCGAAACCCGCGAGTTTTTGGTCCGCTATCCGGAAGATTTCGGCCGCAAGGAATTCGCAGGCAAGTCAATCCAGTACCGAGTCACGGTCAGAGGCATAAAGGAAAAGAAGGTTCCGCCCCTGGATGATGAATTTGCCAAAGAGTTGGGGCAGGAGTATGAAACAATAGATCAGCTTCAAAAGCAGGTCCGGGTGGACTTAGAGCACCGCCGCGAACACGAAACTGATAATTCGCTGCGGGAGCAGGTTGTGACCCAGTTACTTGAGCGCAACCGATTCGACGTCCCGGACGTGCTGGTTGAAGATCGGATCCAACAGAAACTCCAGCATTTCGGTTATGACCTGGCGCGGCAGGGAATAGATGTATCGCGAAGTGGAATCAACTGGCAGAAGGTGCGGGAGGGATTGCGGGAATCCAGCGACCGCGAAGTGCGGGCGGCTTTGATTCTCGACAGGATCGCCAAGGCTGAAGGCCAGGAACCAAGTGATGACGAAGTGGACGAGGAACTGGAGAGAATTGCCAAAGCCCAGGGTCAGCCAGTGGAAAAGGTGGCGCTGCATTACGAGAAAGAGAACCGCATGGACGAGTTGCGCGATCAGTTGCGCTCGCGAAAAGCGATGAAATTCGTCCTTAGCCAGGCAAGTATTAGAGAGGTGGCATCGTGACTCTGATTCCTATGGTAGTTGAGCAGACCAATCGTGGCGAGCGCGCCTACGACATTTATTCACGTCTGCTCAAGGACAACATAATCTTCCTCGGTGCGCCCATTGACGATAACATCGCCAACGTTGTCACAGCCCAGTTGCTCTTTCTGGAAGCGGAGGACCCGGAGAAGGAGGTTTCGCTTTACATAAATTCGCCGGGGGGATCGATCACCGCCGGCATGGCGATTTACGACACGGTGCAGTTTATCAAGAACGATGTGATCACTTACTGCATCGGTCAGGCGGCCAGCATGGCCGCCCTGCTGCTGGCTGCCGGTTCTCCCGGGAAGAGATTTGCACTGCCCAATTCGCGCATTCTCATTCACCAGCCTTCCATGGGGGGTCTTTCGGGACAGGCGACCGATATCGACATTCACGCGCGGGAGATCCTGCGGTTGCGCGAGGTGACCAATAAGATTCTGGCTGCGCACACCAATCAGCCGTTGAAGAAAATTGAAACCGATGTGGAGCGTGACTTTATTATGACGGCGCCTCAGGCGAAGGACTATGGTATAATTGACTTGGTTATTTCCAGACGGGAATAACGTATGCGGAATCCCCATTTGACACAGAGTCCCCATTTGACACAGAGTCCCCATTTGATGCACAGTCCCCCCTTGAAAACTCTGGAGGCATTTTGAAGAAGGACGGCGAAGATATATTGCGATGTAGTTTCTGCAATAAGAGTCAAAACGACGTTAAGAAGTTGATTGCCGGCCCCACCGTTTTTATCTGTGACGAATGCGTGGATGTTTGCAACGAGATAATCTCGGACGACATCACACAAGAATCCGCCACGGTTCGTGAAAGCCTCCCCAAGCCGACCGAGATCAAAGACTTCCTGGACCAGTACGTGATCGGCCAGGAGGTGAGCAAGAAAAAACTGGCGGTCGCCGTCTACAACCATTACAAGCGGATCAAGATCGGCAGGCGCCGACACCAGGATGTGGAACTGGCAAAGAGCAATGTTCTGCTGATCGGCCCCACTGGGACGGGAAAGACATTGCTGGCGCAAACGCTGGCCCGCATGCTCAGCGTCCCGTTTGCCATCGTGGACGCGACTACTCTTACCGAAGCCGGCTACGTCGGCGAAGATGTGGAGAACATCATCTTGAAACTGCTGCAGGCAGCCGGTGGAGACAAAGATCGCTGCATGCAGGGGATCATTTACATCGACGAGATCGACAAAATATCGCGTAAAGATG
Organism: Acidobacteriota bacterium; assembly: GCA_036505615.1. Taxonomy (GTDB): domain Bacteria; phylum Acidobacteriota; class UBA6911; order JACQSX01; family JACQSX01; genus DASXTB01. The sequence continues at coordinate 32,575 of DASXTB010000112.1, read as the reverse complement.
AGAATCCTTCAATTACCCGGGACGTTTCGGGTGAAGGAGTGCAGCAGGCTCTGCTGAAGATTCTGGAAGGGACCGTGGCCAATGTGCCGCCTCAAGGGGGCCGAAAACACCCCCACCAGGAATTCGTGCAGATCGATACCACCAACATTCTCTTTATTTGCGGGGGAGCGTTCGTGAGCCTCGACAAGATCATCCGCCGGCGGTTGGGCAGGAATTCGTTAGGGTTTCGGGCCAAGTTGAGCGAGAACAGCAAGTGGAAGAGCGAAACCAATATTTTGGGGCAAATTCTCCCCGAAGATTTAATTAAGTACGGATTGATCCCTGAATTTGTCGGCCGGCTACCCATCCTGTGCACCCTGCACGAGCTGGATCATAAAGCCTTGATCGACATCCTGACCAAGCCCAATAACGCGCTGGTCAAGCAATACCAGAAAATGTTCGACTTTGAGAATGTATCTTTGAAGTTCTCTGACGAGGCCCTTCATTCGGTCGCTTCGCTGGCGATTGAAAGAAAGATCGGCGCGCGCGGTTTGCGCCTTATTCTGGAAGATTTGATGCTGGATGTGATGTATGAGCTACCGTCTCAGAGGAAAGTAAAAGAGTTCATAATCACAAAAGAGATGGTAGAGAATAAGGAAGTTGTTTTCAAGCTCCTTGAGAAGGCAGGATAGTTTTCCGCGCCTGTTCTGCGGAAGTTCCCCTTACTAATTTTGAAGTACTGCCGTTTGGGGCAGTTTGCATTTAGTTCCCAGCGATGCTAAAGATTACGCTAGGGCTTGAAGTTGCTGGGCTAAGTGCAACTTCTTGCGGTCTTTAAGCGTCTATAGTATTGCAAAGGGCGAATCCAGCACCCGGTTGGATACGTATTAAGGAGGAAGGCTCCAAACAAAAGGGATACATACAAAAAAATGAACGGACCTGAAGTGAAGCAGATTCAGCGATATCCGATGGTACCTATCCGTGACGTGGTGGTGTTTCCTTTCATGATGGTGCCTTTTGTGATTGGCCGCACATCGTCGGTGCTGGCCCTGGAAAAGGCGCTTCAGGGGGATAAGAAGATTTACCTGGCCACCCAACTGGATGCATCCATCGACGATCCCAAACCGACCGATATCTATTCGGTCGGGACGATTGCCAACATTGTACAGAGCCTGAAGCTTCCCGACGGGAATATCAAAGTGCTTGTGGAAGGCACTCGCCGCGGCCGCACCGTCAATATTCAGGGCTTGGACGGCTACCTGGTGGCCGAAGTTCAGGCAGAAGAGGTTTCCACTGGTATTCAAGCCAAGAGCTCGGTGCTGGCCAAGCGTTTAAACAGCCTGTTTGAGCAGTTTGCCAAGCTGAATCCCAATATCAATTACGACGCCATCGTCCAGGCGGCCCGCAGCACTGACCCCGACAGGCTGGCAGATACCATTGCCGCCAACCTCCCCATCTCGCTGGAAGAGAAGCAGACGCTGCTGGAAGTTTTTGATCCGGTAGAGCGCATCGAAAAGATCAACGAAATGATCGAGGTCGAGATCGAGAAGATCAAGATGGATAAGAACATCCAGGGTCGGGTCCGCAAGCAGATGGAGAAGGCGCAACGCGAGTACTACCTGAACGAGAAGATCAAGGCCATTCAGAAAGAGCTGGGGCGCAACGAAAAGAGCGAAATCGATGAGTTAAAGAAGAAGGTCGAAGAAGCGGGAATGCCGAAGGACGCCTACGACAAGGCGATGAAGGAAATCCAGCGGCTGGAGATGATGCCCCCGATGTCGGCTGAATCGACCGTGTCGCGAACTTACCTGGACTGGCTGATCGCCATGCCATGGAATAAGAAGACACGCGAAGGGAAAGACCTGAAGCGGGCAGAAGAAATTCTAAACGAAGATCATTACGGCTTAGAGAAGGTGAAGGAGCGCATTCTGGAGTTTCTGGCGGTCCGCTCTTTGGTCAAAAAACCTCAGGGCTCTATTCTTTGCTTTATCGGACCTCCAGGCGTGGGAAAAACATCTCTTGGAAAATCAATTGCCCGCGCGACTGGAAGAAAGTTCGTGCGGCTGTCGCTGGGCGGGGTTCGCGATGAAGCAGAAATCCGCGGCCATCGGCGCACCTATATTGGCGCGCTTCCAGGCCAGATCATCCAGATGATGAAGAAGGCCGAGTCGAAGAACCCCGTGTTCGTCCTCGATGAAGTCGATAAGATGAGCATGGATTTTCGGGGTGATCCATCCGCGGCGCTCCTTGAGGTCCTCGATCCGGAACAGAATCACATGTTTGTGGATCACTACCTGGATACCGAGTTCGATCTCTCGTCGGTGATGTTCATCGCCACCGGGAACGTGCTGCATTCCATTCCGCGTCCGCTGCAGGACCGGATGGAAGTAATTCACCTTTCGGGATACACTGAACTGGAGAAGCTAAACATCGCCAAACAGTTTCTGGTCACTAAGCAGTTTGAAGCGCAGGGAATAACCCCAGATCATTTGAGTTTCGCTGACGACGCCATTTATGAGGTAATCCGCTCCTACACGCGCGAGTCGGGCGTTCGCCAGCTGGAACGTGAAATCGCCAATATCTGCCGCAAGGTGGCTCGCAAGATTGTTTCGTCTGAAGCCCAACACTTCCAGGAGATAATTGATGCTCCGCAGGTTCGGGAGTACCTGGGGATTCCGAAGTTCCGCCCGCAGCTTGCCAACCGCGAGAGCGAAATCGGTCTGGCCACCGGTCTGGCCTGGACGGAGGTGGGAGGCGAAGTTTTAATGACCGAGGCCACTTCCATGGACGGCAAAGGGGATCTCACCCTGACAGGCAAGCTCGGCGAGGTTATGCAAGAATCCGCCAAGGCGGCCATTTCCTATGTGCGTTCGCGAGCGGATGTTTACGGGCTGACGAAAGACTTTTACAAGATGTTGGATCTGCACGTGCACATTCCCGAAGGCTCCATTCCCAAGGATGGCCCGTCGGCGGGCATCACGATGGCTACGACCATCGTTTCTGCATTGACAAAGATTCCGGTCCGCAAGGATGTGGCCATGACCGGCGAAATCACGCTTCGCGGCAAAATCTTGCCCATCGGCGGCGTAAAAGAGAAACTTTTGGCGGCCCATCGAGCGGGAATAACCACCATCATCCTACCCAAGGAAAACGAGAAGGATTTGAAGGACATTCCTCCCGTCGTGCTGGAACAGCTTCACATCCATCTGGTGGAAACGATGGACGAGGTACTTGATTTAGCGCTTGAAAAATCGTTAAATCTTGCAATGTTGAAGGAGAAAAAATCGGAAGAATACACACCGAATATCGGATCCAAGGACCTTCCGAATCCTAACGAAACCATTACTCACTGAGCCTTTTGGCGGGAATCACCGCAAAGACGCGCAGATCGCGAAAATTCGTTAATCCCTGAAAATCAGTGCGTCCGCCGGTGTGTTCTATTTGAAACTCGCTTCCCAGATAATTAGTGGCCTTTAACATTAGAATCGGTGGTACCGGCAGTCAGGTTTCAGCCGTGAGCTGCTTAGCTAGTTTTCGCGATGAACCGCTATTGCCGGCCAGAGGCGTTCCCGAGACAAGAAGCTGATCGCTGAAAGCTGCACTATGTTTCCGCGGTGAAATTTCCCCGATCGCGAACTCTAAGAAATCAATTGGAGAACTTATATGGCTGAAGAGAAAGAAAACGTAACAGTGAAAGAAGGAAGCGAGCCGCTCAACATCAAGGACCTGAAGGAGATGAATATCCAGGCTCTGGCCAAGGTGGCCAAGGATTTGAACATTCCGGGCGCCACGGGCATGCGCAAGCAGGACTTGATTTTCCAGATTCTGAGGGCGCAGACCGAGCAGAGCGGCTTGATCTTTTCAGAAGGCGTTCTGGAGACTCTGCCCGACGGCTTCGGCTTTCTGCGGGCGCCAGACTACAACTATCTTCCCGGCCCCGACGATATCTATGTCTCCCCTTCGCAAATCCGCAAGTTTGATCTGCACACCGGCGACACTGTTTCCGGCCAGATCCGGCCACCGAAGGACGGCGAGCGCTATTTCGCACTGATCAAGGTGGAGGCGATCAATTTTGAGCACCCGGATGTGGTGCGCGAGCGGATCTTCTTTGAGAACCTTACGCCCATCTACCCCAACGAGCGGGTCAAGCTGGAAACGACGAAAGTTAACCTGAGCGGGCGCGTAATGGATCTGCTGACGCCTATCGGCAAGGGGCAGCGAGGTCTGATTGTTGCGGCGCCGCGGACCGGCAAGACGATGCTGCTGCAGAGCATTGCCAATTCGGTTACGGCCAACCATCCGGAGATCGTCCTGATCGTGCTGTTGATTGATGAGCGGCCCGAGGAAGTCACCGACATGCAGCGCTCGGTGGAAGGCGAGGTCATCAGCTCGACGTTCGACGAGCCGGCGGCGCGTCACGTCCAGGTGGCCGAGATGGTGATTGAGAAGGCCAAGCGGCTGGTGGAGCACAAAAAGGATGTCGTTATTCTGCTTGACTCAATCACGCGTCTGGCGCGCGCCTACAACACCATCGTTCCGCCTTCCGGCAAGGTACTGTCCGGCGGTGTGGACTCCAATGCATTGCAGCGGCCCAAGCGCTTTTTTGGAGCTGCTCGAAACATTGAAGAAGGCGGAAGCCTTACCATCATCGCCACCGCCTTGATAGACACCGGAAGCCGAATGGACGATGTGATATTCGAGGAATTCAAAGGCACCGGAAACATGGAAATACACCTGGACCGGAAGCTGATGGACAAGCGTGTCTTTCCCGCCATCGACATCAACAAGTCAGGAACGCGAAAGGAAGAATTGCTGCTGCCCAAAGACGAATTAAACCGCGTCTGGGTGCTGCGCAAGGTCCTCAATCCGCTGTCCAGCGTCGAAAGCATGGAGCTGCTGCTGGAAAAACTCGGAAAGACCAAGAGCAACGGCGAATTCTTAAAGAGCATGAGCAACGGCGGCTAGTCTGATTGCGGATTTCGGATTGCCTTTATTCAGCGGTTTCGATCGGCTCAGCGCCTCCCCAGGTAAGCCTGGATTATAGTTAAAGGAGCCGAGCCTCCCAGAGAATTTTATCCCTTCTCCCGGTATTCTGGAGGAACATCGTCTTCCGGAACTTCCTTTGTCGTGACTTCGGCTACGTCGGCGTCCGGCGCGTCTTCCACGCCGCTAACTACCCCGGCCTCGAAGGCTTGGCCCTCTTCGAGCAACTCCGCGACGCTCTCCGAATCCACGCCCGCCACGTGTGACAAACCTTGGATGTCACCCGATTGGCCGGCAGTTTCGGCGCCAGAGCCTTTGTATCTGACGGCTCGGCCGGTGACCTGGCGCTTCGCGCGAATTGGCTTCTTGGCCCGAGTTGTCTTCTTCGCTCGAAGTATCTTTTTAGGCCTTAGCGTCTTCTTGGCCCGAGATGTGTTCTTAGGATGGGTTGTCTTAGGCCGGGTTGTCTTATTCCTGCGGTTAGTCTTCTTACCTCGAGTCGGCTTCTTTTTGCGCATGGACGAAGTCTATCATTCGTACAATTCGCGAGCAACGGATCGCAGGCGTAGGGACATCTTAAATAGCACCAATGATGGATCAGATTACCCGCAGAACCGCGACCGGGAGGGCGCGGCGCGTCAACGCAGGCTAGTGCCCAAGAGCTGCGGTTGTGGCCCGGTGCAGTTGACATACATTCTCGCACCGCGCCCTTCCGGCCGCGGTTCTGCGGGTGCTTCGGAGATTCACGCGCAATCCGCAATCCGAAAGCCGCATTCCGCATTCCGCAATCCGCAATCCGCAATCCGCAATCCGCAATCAAACAACCCTTCCCACCGCCTGACCGATCAGCGTCAATTGTTTCATCAGATCCGCAAATTGTTCCGGGAATAGAGATTGGGCGCCGTCGGAAAGCGCGTGTTCCGGATCGCAGTGGACTTCGATCAGCAATCCGTCAGCGCCTGCCGCGATGGCGGCCCGAGCCATGGGGATTACCTTGTCTCGAATACCTGTGCCGTGGCTAGGATCCACCAGAATTGGCAGATGGCTTAGTTTCTTGACCACCGGAATGGCGGAAAGATCCAAGGTGTTTCGCGTTGAAGTTTCAAAGGTGCGAATGCCCCGCTCGCACAAGATCACCTCGTGGTTGCCTCCCGACATGATGTATTCGGCCGAAAGCAGCAGATCCTCGATCGTCGCAGCCATCCCGCGTTTGAGCAGTACCGGGCGCTTCACCTTGCCGAGTTCCTTCAGGATGGTGTAGTTCTGCATGTTGCGCGCTCCCACCTGAAAAACATCCACGAATTCGAGCATCATATCGACGTCGTTGTGATCCATGATCTCCGACACCACTTTCATCCGGAAGCGGTTAGCGGCGTCGCGCATGTATTGCAATCCCTCTTTCCCCAGGCCCTGAAAAGTGTAGGGCGAAGTGCGCGGCTTGAACGCTCCACCGCGCAGAAGCTTCACTCCTTGTTTGGCCAGGGCCTCTGCGGTGGCGTGGATTTGCTCCCGGCTCTCCACCGAGCAGGGACCGGCGATGATCGCCACTTCCTTTCCTCCAATCTCAACGTCGCCCACGCGCACTCGCGTCCCGTCGGGTTTGAACGTCCTGCTGGAAAGCTTGTAAGGATGAGTGATGCGGATGACTTCTTTCACCCCCGCCAGAAGTTCGTAGTCCCGGGTATCCACCACTTTTCCACCGACCGCTCCCAGGATGGTGCGTTCGGCACCGGTGGACCGGTGGACATCGAAGCCTTTCTCGGTGAGTTTCTCTATCACGGCGCTGATCTGATCTTCTGAAGCGCCCCGTTGCATCACAATGACCATGTTGGATCCTCGCTAGTCGTATCGAATCAAGCTAGAATTGCGGATTGCGGAATGCGGATTGCGGAATGAAATTCGAGTCGCCATTTGTAGCCGACTTTCCGATGTTCCGACACTCCGCAATCCGCATTCCGCAGTCCGCAATTGATGCTCATTCGTCATTCGTCATTTCCATCGCCAGTCTGGCCGCGCGCCTGGCCTCATCGATAATCCGTTCAAAAAGACGCTGCAGAGCGTCTGGTTGCAAGGGTCCCTTGTTCACACTCCGTACGTTGTCGATTACTTGCGCCTCACGATCCGGGTCATAGAGTTGCTGATGATGGAGTCGCTTTAATTTTCCGATTTCCACCGCACAATGGGTGCGCTCATTGAGCAATTCCACGAGCTTCGAGTCAAGTTCATCGATCCTCTTTCGCCAATCATCTATGTCCATGGGATTCCGATCGGGCCGCCGAATTGCGCCAATTCCACGAACCGCCGAAGATTCTTCGTTTGATTTTAAGCCTGAATTTTCGTGGAATTCGTGAAATTCGTGGCTGAGGTTTTTGTTGATTTCACAAATTCAGAAATATAGCGCTCAAAATTCTGCTCCCATTCCGGTTCGCTGACCACTTCATGGAGTTTCTCGACAATCGCGCTTCCCACCACCACAGCATCGGCCAGTTCCGCTGCCAGGCGGACGTCGGCCGGTGTTCGCATCCCAAATCCGATAGCAACGGGGAGTAATGAATGCCGGCGGATCATCTGAATCTGCTGTTGGGTGCCGGCGTCAAGTGTCGTTTGCTTGCCGGTCACCCCGGTCCGGGCGATCAAATATAGAAACCCCGTGGAACAGGCAAGAATCTTATGCAATCTGGCCTCGGTCGTAGTGGGGGCTGCCAGAAAGACAGTATCGATTCGGTTGGACCGAAATGGTTCGAGGTATCCTTCGGCTTCCTCGGGCGTAAGGTCCGACATCAATACGCCGTCAATCCCCGCCGCTGTGGCCTGTCGGGCCAGCCTGTCCAATCCGAACTGAATTACCGGGTTGAGATAGGTGAAAAGCAGCAGTGGCGCGTTCAGGTGCAAATGTGACAGCCGGGCGAGAGTTTTTTCCAGAGAGACCCCGTTGGACAAAGCGCGCTGGTAACTGGCCTGAATGATGGGACCGTCTGCGATAGGATCGGAGAAAGGGATTCCCAGTTCGATAATGTCGGCGCCTGCCCGGTCAAGAGCTTGGAGGGCCCGCACGCTCGTCGGCAAATCAGGGTCGCCTGCTGCCAGAAAAGGAATGAACGCTTTTCGGCCTTCGTCTCTGCATTTGTTGAAAACATCAGCGATTCGGCTCATCGTGGATTTTTTTCAATCTCGCGTTGCAGCGTGGGCATGTCCTTGTCGCCCCTTCCAGAGAGATTGATGATCACCAGCTTGTTCCGATACCTTGACGGGTGGCGCAGAAGTTCGGCCACGGCATGCGCGCTCTCCAATGCCGGGATCAAGCCTTCTCTTTCTGACAAGATGCGGCATGCATCCAGAGCCTCCGCATCGTCCGCGCTGGTGAACTCTATGCGTCTCAGATCGTGCATCAGGGCATGTTCAGGCCCGATGGCTGCGTAGTCCAGCCCCGCGCTGACGCTGTGAGTGGTGGCGATCTGGCCCGAAGCGTCTTGCAGCACATAGGTGCGGCACCCGTGCAGAACACCGGGATTTCCTCCCAGGAAACGGGCCGCATGGTCTCCCAATTGCGAGCTTCTGCCTCCTGCTTCCACGCCGATCAGAGCGACATCCGGATCGGCCAGGAATTCATAGAACAGACCCAGCGAATTGCTTCCGCCCCCGACGCACGCGATCAGAAAGTCGGGCAATCGCCCTTCCTTTTCCAGAATCTGCGCGCGCGCCTCCCGGCCGATCACGCTCTGGAAATCGCGGACCATTTGCGGATAAGGGTGTGGGCCGAGAACCGATCCGAGCAGGTAGTGCGTGTCGTGTACGTTGGTGGCCCAGTCCCGCATGGTCTCATTGATGGCGTCCTTCAGTGTCTTCGTGCCGGAAGTAACGGGGACCACCTCAGCTCCCAGAAGCTTCATACGAAAAACATTCAGCTCCTGGCGCGCCATGTCTTCCACCCCCATATAGACACGGCAATTCATGCCAAGAAGCGCACACACAGTGGCCGTCGCAACGCCGTGCTGTCCGGCACCGGTTTCGGCGACTATTCTTTCCTTTCCCATTCGCCGGGCCAGCAGAGCCTGCCCCAGAGCGTTGTTAATCTTGTGTGCCCCGGTGTGGCAAAGATCTTCGCGCTTGAAGTAAACCCGCGCCGCCAGGTCCGAGGAAAGCCGGCCGGAAAACGTGAGCGGCGTGGGGCGTCCCACATATTCAGCGAGAAGAGAATTAAGCTCCTTCAGGAACTGGGGATCGTGCGAATACCGAGTGTAGGCTGCTTCCAGTTGCTCCAGCGGCGCCATCAGGGTCTCGGGAACATATTTGCCCCCATAAACGCCGAAGTGGCCGCTCCTGTCAGGATAATGTCGGAAGTCGCGATCCGGCAATCGCAGGTCATCTGAGGAAAGTCGAAAGTCGAAAGTCGAAAGTCGAAGGTCGGGAGCTGCAGACTTGCTGACCTGGTGACTTTCGGACCTCTTTCTTCTGGGCTCTGGGCTGTTAAGCTTCGACCTGCGACTTTCGACTTTGGACTTTGGACTTTGGACTTTCGACTTTGGACTTTGGACTTTGGACTTTCGACTTTGGATTTTCGACTTTCGACTTTGGACTTTCGACCTGCGACTCGGGCCTTTCGGCCCGACCTGAGGCAGTTTAAATCCGGCCAGCAATTCCGCCAGCGCGTCGCCAGGATTGTTGGCGCGCATGAAAGACTCGCCGATCAGAAATGCCTGGCAACCCGCTTCGGATAACAGTTTTAGGTCTGCAGTCGAGCGGATGCCGCTTTCGGCTACGATGACAGCATCCTCAGGGTGCCGGCTGCGTATGTAGCGGGCCAGACGCACTCCTGTTTGCAAGTCGACGCGAAAAGACTTCAAATCTCTGTTGTTTATTCCCAACAGAGCGGCGCCGGCACTGAAAGCGCGATCTACTTCGTCTTCGTTTTGAACCTCGACCAGAGGCAAGAGGCCCTCCTTGCTGGCCCGGCCGATTAGCAGGCGCAATTGCTTATCATCGAGACAGGCGGTGATCAACAACACCATATCCGCTCCGTGAACGCGGCTTTCCTTCAACTGTTCCGGCTCAATGATGAAATCTTTTCGCAAAAGGGGAATATCTACCGCGGCCCGAACCGCGCGCAGATCTTCGAGCGATCCCTGGAAAAAATCCTGTTCGGTCAGAACAGAGATCGCAAAGGCGCCTGCCGACTGGTACCCGCGAGCGAGTTCCACCGGATCGTATTTGGGCCGAAGCAGTCCTCCGGATGGGGACGCTTTTTTCAATTCCGCGATCACCAACGGAAGTCGAAAGTCGAAAGTCGCGCGTCGCAGGCCGGGATCCGCCGACTTGCTGACCTGCTGACCTGCAGAGTCCTCATTTCTATGTTCTCGACTTTTGGCTTTAGACCTTCGACTTTCGACCTGCGACTTGCGACTCGGGCCTTTCGGCCCACGACCTTCGCCTTGCGACTTTCCGCCCTGGCGAAACCGGTCGAGCAGTTGCCGGGGGGTAAAGCGCTGCCGAAGCGGTTCACCTTTCAGAATACCCTGCGCCAGACGCTCGTGCTTTCGCCTTACGATTGACTCGAGGATGTTCACGATACGCTCTTCTGCGTGAAGTCGCGAAGCTGTTCCAGTTTTCGTAAGGCCGATCCGTTGTCGATAGATTCCAAAGCCATCTGGACTCCGGAAGAAAGATCGTTGGTCTTGTCCGCGATGTACAAACCTGCGGCGGCGTTCACAGCGACGAGCATTCGAGCAGGATTCTTGTCCCCCTGCAGAACCTCCATCAGGATGCGAGCGTTCTGTCGGCTGTCTCCGCCGGTTATGCTGTCATTGGCGGTTTGGTTTTCGTTGATTTCTCCGGGAGCGAGATAGAACGTTGAGATGTGGCCGTTTTTGACCTCAGAAACCCGAGTGGTGGCGCTCAATGTGATTTCGTCCAGCCCATCGGCGCCGTGCACGACCCAGGCATGCTCCGATCCGAGCTCTCTCAAGGCCTGGGCAAGCACATCGGTTAAGCTTTCGTGGAAGACTCCTACCAGATGATGCGTGGCTCGCGCGGGATTGGTCAGGGGGCCAAGCAGATTGAACACAGTGCGCACTCCGATTTCCCTTCGGATGCGGGTCATGCGGCTCATGTGCGGGTGAAAAAGAGGCTCGCACACAAAACAAATCCCCACTTCATCGAGGCAGCGCTGAGCTACTTCCGTTGGAGTGTCAATGCGGACTCCCAGTTCATTCAGCACCTCGGCGCTGCCGCATGAAGAAGTCACCGCGTAGTTGCCGTGCTTGGCGACTGCCAGCCCGGCGCCTGCGATCACGAAAGCCGCTGCCGTAGAAATATTGAATGTATCGCGGTCTCCTCCGGTGCCCGCAATATCCAGCAACTGAGGATTATTGGAGTGGATCGGCTGGTACATCTTTCTGATCGCGCGGGCAAACCCCACGATCTCTTCCACCGTCTCGCCTTTGTGAATCAATGCTATCAGCAGCGCCGCCACCTGCGCGTCGGTCGTTTCCTCGTTTAACATCAGTCGCAGCATTTCTTCGGCTTCAATCCCGGTGAGGTCCTTGCGCACGATCAGCTTTTTCAGGAATTCTCGTATCACTGTGCCTCCCTGCCTTACCGTGGCGCCGCCTCCCTGCGCGGCTAACCGTTAAATTCGTTGCCTGTACCGCAATGACTGAGAAAGTTCAAAATGATTCGCTCGCCCTGCTCTGTCATCACTGATTCGGGATGAAACTGGATGCCAAACACCGGATAATTCCTGTGGCTCAGTGCCATGATGATCTTATCCTCAGTTTGAGCGTCTAACCGCAACAGATCCGGGAGCGACTGCGGATCCACAACCAGCGAGTGGTAGCGCGTGGCCTGAAGCGGAGAAGGCAATCCAGCGAGAATGCCTGAACCGTCATGAAGCACCGGCGAAGCTTTGCCATGCATCAAGCGCGGTGCGCGCACAATCTTGCCGCCGAAGACCTCGCCAATGCACTGATGGCCCAGGCATACTCCCAAAATCGGGAGCTCGGAATGGAGCTGGTCGATTGCCTGGTTACATATTCCTGCTTCAGACGGACAGCCTGGCCCCGGGGAAATCACCAACGCGTCCGGCCGGCGCCGCCGAATCCCCTCGACATCGATGGCGTCATTGCGGAAAACCTCCACCTCCTGATCCAAAAGCCCGAACAATTGAACCAGATTGAAAGTGAACGAGTCGTAGTTATCGAGGATGAGAATTCGGTTTCTGGTCATGATCGGTTATTCCAAGATCCGGCCGTTCTTTCGTGTGGTGGTGTTCCAGTGTCACCGTGTCGCCGTGTCCCTTCGTCGCCGCATCGGGTCACTTTCTATTTTTCCTGCACCGGTGTCCCCATGATGCTGTGCTCCACGTCCCCGCGCTGCCGACTCCGGGCGGCGTCGCGTCGTTTCATTTTCTGCTTTCCTTGCACCAGCTCAATCGCCCTGCGCATTGCCCCGGCTTTGTTCAAACATTCCTGATATTCGGATTCCGGGTCTGAGTCGGCGACGATCCCGGCTCCTGCCTGCACGTGAGCCACGTTGTCCTTGATCACGATGGTGCGAAGCGCGATGCATGAGTCCAAATTCCCCGAGAGGTCCAGATAGGCGATACTCCCTCCGTAAATTCCGCGCTGGGTCGGTTCTAGTTCGTTGATGATTTCCATGGCCCGAATTTTGGGGGCGCCTGAGACCGTGCCCGCTGGAAAGCATGCGCGCAGAGCGTCAAAGCGCGTTAGATTCGATCGAAGGCGGCCACTAAGGGACGAGACCAGGTGGATCACATGAGAGTATCTCTCAATGAACATCATCTCTTCAACGCGAACCGAGCCGTACTCGGAGACCCTTCCCAGGTCATTTCTCCCAAGATCGACCAGCATGACATGTTCGGCGCGCTCCTTCTCGTCGTTTTTCAATTCCTCAATCAGTTTCACATCTTCTTCATCAGTGGCTCCGCGTCTGCGTGTTCCCGCGATAGGCCGGTACTCGAGACGGCGGCCTTGCGTTTTGACCAGCATCTCGGGGGATGCACCCACTACGCGAATGGAGTCGAAGTCGAGAAAGAACATGTATGGTGACGGATTGACGTAGCGGAGTGCCCGATAGATGTCGAAGGCGTCTCCTTGAATGGGAGTATCAAAGCGCTGCGAGAGCACTACCTGAAAAATATCCCCACGGGCGATGTAATCCTTTGCTGCCCGCACGGACTCCAAAAAGCCATCATGGGAGGTGTTGGTCTCAAAAGACAGGCTATTCTCTTCAGAAAAAGACAGGTCCTCCTTTGAGCTCAACGCCTTGCGAAGCTGCTGTTTTACAGAAGTTATTCTTTGAGCCGCCCAGTCGTAGCGGTGCTTCAGCTGCTGCTCGGCTTTACCCTCAATATTCACATTCTCGATGATGATGATGCGGTGCTTAAGATGATCGAATGCCAGAACGGTCGGGAACAGCGCCACACAGGCGTCAGGCAAATCGAGGTCATCATTGCGATGGGAAGGAATGCGTTCCAGAGTGCGGACCAGATCATACGAGAAGAAGCCGACACCGCCTCCCGTGAATGGAGGGAGACCGGGGAATTGAAAGCTCTGGTGACGGTCGAATTCGTTCTGAAGCAGCTTCCAGAACTCTGCTTCGCCCGGTTCGTCGGATGCTTCGGGAAAACGGCGGCAAACGGTCCGTCCGTTCTTTGTCTCTATTCGCCAAAGCGGATCGAATACCACAAACGAGTAGCGGGCAATCTTCTCGCCGCCTTCCACACTCTCCAGCAGGCAGCAATTGCGGCTGTGCTTTCGAACCTTCAAGAATGCGGACACCGGCGTAAGAAGGTCGGCCATCACGTAGTCGAAAACCGGGATGACGTTGGCTTCCCTGGAGGCCCTTCGAAATTCTGCGAAATCGGGCTTCATCCCTTTCTCCGCTTTTTCAGCTCATCTGCCAGCTCGCTCCATTTCAAGTCCTGGCTGGCCAGCAGCACCATCAGGTGGTAGACCAGGTCGGCTGATTCCCGGAGCAGCTCCTGCCGGGAGTGATTCTTGGCAGCAATAATCACTTCTCCCGATTCTTCGGCGATTTTCTTTCCGATGCGGTCGACTCCGTCCTCGATCAGCCGGGCGGTATAAGAGTTTTCCGGCTTTTCCCGTCTGCGTGATTCAATAACCCGGAACAGCTCGGAAAAGGCATCAGTATCCCCGCCTCCCCGCGTCCCAGTGTCGCCGCGTCCCAGTCCGGTCTCCACCGCCCCAAGCGATGCATGCGCGGTCACCGGGGTGAAAAAGCAAGAGCGCGACCCAGTGTGACAGGCAGGACCGGCCGGCCGCACTCGGAATAGCAGCGCATCGGCATCGCAGTCGAGCAGTCCGGAAACAAAAGCCTGAGTGTTGCCGGAAGTTTCTCCTTTCCTCCAGAGAGCATTGCGCGCGCGGCTCCAGTAGTGCGCCACGCCCGTCTCCAGCGTCTTGCGCAGGCTTTCCGTGCTGGAATAAGCCAGCATCAAAACATCGCCGCTGTCGGCGTCCTGCGCAATGGTAGGGATTAACGGCACTTCATCGGGCATAAATATTTTCCAATACCGGTCTGACTGGGATTTGTTGCTCTGCAAGATATTGCTTTACTGCGGCGATGGATAAGTCTCCGAAATGGAATACCGATGCGGCCAGCATCGCCGAAGCGCCGGCACGCGCCGCTTCTGCAAAGTGCCTCTTCTCGCCGCAACCTCCGGAAGCAATCACAGGAATCTTCACCGCTGCGGTTACGGCGGCAATCAGGTCGAGATCAAATCCGTCGCGGGTGCCGTCCCGATCCATGCTGGTCAGAAGGATTTCTCCCGCGCCCTGCGACTGCACATCGTGAGCCCAGGCGACGGCGTCTTTCGCGGTACGATTCCTTCCTCCGTGCGAATAAACAACCCAATGATCGCCTTCCCGGCGAGCATCAATGGCAACCACCACGCATTGGCTGCCGAAATGCTGCGCGCACTCCGCAACCAAGGCCGGATTTAAGATGACGGCAGTGTTCACCGAGACTTTATCAGCGCCCGAGCGCAGGGCCGATCGCATATCTTCCACGGCGCGTATGCCTCCACCGACGGTGAAGGGAATAAACAGATTATCGGCAATCCTTGACACCAGGTCCCACCAAGCATTGCGGTTGTCAGAAGACGCGGTGATATCCAGGTAGACCAGTTCGTCCGCGCCTGCTCGGTCGTAAACCTTGCCTGCTTCCACCGGATCGCCGGCATCCTTCAATTTTTCAAATCGTATCCCCTTAACCACCCGTCCGCCGGTCACGTCCAGGCAGGGGATAATGCGTTTTGCCAGCATGTTTCTCAATTGCGGATTTTGGATTTCCGATTGGGGATTTGGTGATGATTTGGCTTTTGGCCACCGTATGGGCCGCCCCGGCCTCTTAGTAGAGATCCGATGGGGCCTGGACCGCCAATCCGCAATCCGAAATCCGCAATCCGGAATAAAAAAGGCCGTGGACATCCTCTGCCCACGGCCTTGAATTTTCCAGAAAAGCCGGTCTCAAAAAGGCAGTGGACGCGCACCCCCAGTTGCGTTGTACCAATGCCAGTTCTGATTCAACTTCCCACTCGAGTTCATAGCGAAGCAGCAAAGCTACTACACGCGTTTGAAAGAGTCAAGGCAGATCCCCTCAATCCGCAATCGAAAATCCGCAATCCGAAATCACAGAAACCGAGTGCCAGTAGATGCGACGGCCACGCCGCAACGACCTCCAGCCTGCCGCTCGACACGCACTGCGGTTCCCAGCATCGCCAGGCGTGGAACTCGTTCGTTCTTTTTCCTGCCGGTAGAAAGGCGGACAACGACAAAAACTCTCTCTCCCAATTTGACGGGCTGCGCCAGACGAATGTAAACGCCGCCCGCACTGATGTTGTCCAGCACCGTATCCACATGGAAAGGCTCCCCGCTCAAGCCGATAGCGCGCACCTTGGCAGGAAAGGGCATGTAGATCCGCTGGTGCTGGCGGCGCTCTCCGTTCTCGATTCCATTAGAGCTGGATTTTGAGTTCTTGGGCAGTAACATGTGCTCTACCACCGGCGGCAAGCGACTTGGATGCCGCTATCGCAGTAATAATAGCAGAACTTGCGGCAAAACCGGATCTTGTGACGAGCCCAGACAGAGGAGAATTTGACGAACATTCGGTGCGGATGAAGGTGCTAATATCATTCCCTATGGCCGATTCGGTGAATTCTCCCATTGTGGCTGATGCGCTGAAGCGCCTCGTTGAAAAACAGAACCTCAGTCGCGAAGAAGCGCAGACCGTAATGGAAGAAATCATGTCGGGAAGCGCTCACGACGTGCAGATTGCCGCATTCTTAACTGCGCTACGGATGAAAGGTGAGACAGTCGAAGAACTTATTGGTTTCGCCCAAGTGCTTCGCGGGCGCGCCGCCGCCATCTGGGCGCATCGGCCAGTGACCTCCGCACTGGCCGGCACAGGGAGGGAGATGCTCGTTGACACGTGCGGGACAGGCGGGGATGCCAGCAATACGTTCAACGTATCGACGGCAACCGCCTTTGTTGTGGCCGGTACCGGGTTGCGCGTGGCCAAGCACGGGAACAGATCGGTTTCCAGTCTGTGTGGCAGCGCGGATGTGGTGGAGGCGTTGGGTGTCAACATTCAGATTGCGCCCTGGCTGGTAGCCCGCTGTATCGACGAGGTGGGCATCGGCTTTCTATTTGCGCCGTTATTGCATCAAGCCATGAAGGCGGTGATGCTAGCCAGAAGGGAAATGAGAATCCGAACCGTGTTCAACATGCTGGGCCCCTTGACCAATCCCGCGGGGGCGTCATCTCAGGTGCTGGGCGTTTACAGCGAGCATCTGACCGAAACTCTGGCCAGCGTTCTAAAGGAGCTGGGAACGCGCCGAGCCTTTGTCGTCCATGGAGCAGATCACCTGGACGAGATTTCCAACACCGGGCCGAGCAGGATTTCTGAGGTGCACGACGGCTCCATTCGAACCTACGAGGTAACGCCACAGGACTTCGGAGTACCTCGCGCCAGCATCGAAGAACTGCGCGGCGGATCGGTTCGCGAGAACGCCGACATCACGTTGAATATCCTGAGGAGCGAGAAAGGGCCCCGGCGCGACATCGTCTTAATGAACGCAGCCGCAGCCGCAATGGCCGGAAAACGGGCATCCACTTTCAAAGAAGGAGTCCGCTTGTCTGCTGATTCCATCGATTCAGGGGCGGCGCTCAGAAAGCTGGAAGAGCTGATCGCTTTCAGCAACAGCTTTTCACAGGGTGCGGTCGAACCTCGCCCATGAAAGCTTGTCTCAAGAAACCACGGGGAACACCGGGAACACGGGGATTAAGAAGGCCGATTTAATTGTCACTGGCTATTGTTAGACAGACGGAATTATCTACCCGTGTTCCCCGTGGTTCAGAATTCTTCTCATGGTTTAATTGAAGCAAACTTTTCGTTTGCCCCGTATAATAGACAGCGAGGTTCCGCATGTTTCGTAAACCAGTTTTGCTGGCAAGTATTCTTCTCGCCGGACTTACGGCCCTTTTACCGGCTCAACATCCCGGCTCAAGCAGGCGGCCGGTCACTACAGAGACAGAAGAGCCGGTTACTTTCAACAAACAGATAGCGCGAATTTTGCAGGCCCATTGCCAAACCTGCCATCATCCGGAAGATATTGCTCCGTTCTCGCTGATCAGCTATCAGGATGCTTACGATCACCGCCAGGCAATGCTCTATCAGACGGGCAACCGAATCATGCCTCCCTGGCACGTCAATTCCGAATGCATCGATTTTCAGGACAACCCGTCTTTAACCGTAGAGGAAATTCGCGACATTCGGCGTTGGGTCGATTCGGGAGCTCCGGAAGGCGCTCCGGCCGATTTGCCTCCGCCAATGAAGTTCAATTCCGGCTGGTCTCTGGGGCAGCCGGACCTGATCCTGGCCATGGATGAACCAATGACGCCGGATTTCTCCAGAGGCGACGTTTATCGCTGTTTTGTTCTTCCCACCAATTTAACCGAAAACCGTTATGTGAGCGCCGCCGAAATCCTTCCTGGAAGCCGGGCCATGGTCCACCATGTGCTGCTGTTTGTGGACACCTCGACAAAATCTCAGGAGCTGGACGCGCAGGATCCTGACCCCGGTTACACCTGCTTTGGCGGGCCAGGCTTTTCGTTTGTTTATGCGCTGGGCGGCTGGGCCCCGGGAAACCGTCCCAAGCTGCTTCCCGATGGCGTGGCAATGTTTCTGCCGGCCAACTCTCGTGTTGTAATGCAAGTGCACTACAGCGCTCACAGCGGAAAGCGGGAAACGGACCGGACCGAGGTGGGACTGTACTTTTCGAAAGTGCCGGTGCGAAAGACTTTGCTGGCGCTTCCCATCATCAACACGACCTTCAAGATCCCGGCTGGCGCAAGCAATTATAAAGTCACGGCGTCTCTCCCTTACAGTCTTTCGTCGCTTCCGGTGGATGTCCATTTGTTGGGAGTCACTCCCCACATGCATTTGCTGGGAAAGAAGATGACCGTAACGGCAACTACTCCGGACAAGAGGCAGCTTTGTTTGGTGGACGTGCCAAACTGGGACTTTCACTACCAGGCGACGTACTATTACAAGGATCCGATAGCGCTGAAAACGGGAACGCGCGTCAATCTGACCGCTTATTACGACAATTCTTCCGACAATCCTGACAATCCGAACAGCCCTCCGGTGGATGTCGGTTGGGGAGAGAATACCTCGGACGAAATGTGCATTGCGTTTCTGCATTTTACACTGGACGGAGAAGAGCTGGTACCCGCACTGGGAAAGACCAACTTAAACAGCTTCTCCAGATTCTGGGAGGTGGATCTCGCGCCTTCCGATCGCGGTGTTGCTCGCAATCGGCAATAGAGTATACTGGCTGGGGGCCGGATCGAGATTTCAAATCCAATCAGATTTAATCTGATCTTTTCCGGCACGTGTTCCTTCTGGCTGGCCCCCAAAATTCTCTGAGCTCGACGACAGCTGGAGCGAAGGCTCGAAGGCCCTCCTCCCCAAGAGCAGTCTTCTAGATCTTGCATCGGAAGAGAAGAAGGATGATGGCTGAATCAACACCGCGGTATGGGGAGGCCTTGGCTGCTCAAATCAACGTGCTCGAAGTCGCCCAGAGAGCGCTTCGAGAAAACTCCCCTGAGGCAATCGAGTCGATTTACAGAATCGCCCATGCGCTTCGAGTCTCGGGCCGACTCCACGGTTTTCCTCAAGTTTCCGAAGTAGCCCAGGCCTTGCAGCAGGCTATCGAAGATCTCCCCACTCGTCTGGAGGACCTTCTCAATGCTCTTCGCCAAGTTACTTCCAATGGCGATGCCGAGGAAACGGGGATTCTTGTCATCGAGGATGATCCGGAGACTGCCCACCTTCTTCACTTGAAACTCTATGCGGCTCATCGTGAAATCCATTTGGCAAAGACCGCCGCGGATGCCGAACGGGTTCTTGAGGAGAAGGAGATCTCGCTGATTCTGCTGGATCTCAGCCTAGCCGACATGGATGGGCGAAGGTTGCTGGTTCGGCTGCGCGATCGCCATCGCACAGCGGGTATTCCGATTTTCGTTCTTTCCGCCCGCGTGGGAACATTGCCCAAAACGGAATGTTTTGCGTTGGGAGCGGATGAGTATTTCGAAAAACCATTCGATCCGGAAACATTATCGGCTGCCGTGGCGGCCAAGCTCCACCGGGTCAGGGAGATTGCGCGGGAAGCCCGTCAGGACTCCCTTACCGGTTTGCCTAACCGCATCGCTTTCACTGAGGCTTTCAAGCGAGCCCACGCGCTTGCCGTCAGGGCGAACGAACCTCTCTCACTGGCTATGATCGACTTTGATGGTTTTAAGATGATCAACGATGGCTACGGGCATGCCGTAGGTGATGATGTCCTGCGCCGAGCAGCGTCAGTGATTGCCGCCGCTCTCCGCAGATCCGACTTTCTGGCCCGTTGGGGAGGTGAGGAATTCATCGCATTTTTTCCCAAGACGCAGCCGGCGGGCGCAGTCCGGGCGCTCAGCAAGGCGCTCGAGGTGATTCGGGAACAGCGCTTTCAAGCCGTCGACGGGCGAACTGTTAGCGTGACTTTCTCTGCGGGAGTATCAAAAGTCCGGGAGACGATCCTGATGGATGAAGCCATCGCTGAAGCTGATCGGTTTCTCTATCGAGCGAAAGCGACCGGCAGGAACCGTGTGCTGTCGGAAGAGAGCGCAGGATCTCGAATCCTTCTTGCCGAGAGCGACGAACTTCTGGCAGCTGCCATCGAGCAGCGGCTGAAGGACGAAGGTTTCGAAGTCGTGCGATGCACCGACGGTGACTCCGCCATGACGGCGGCGCAGGGCACTCCGTTTTCTCTGCTGATAGTGGATGCAAAAATGCCGGGGATGGACGGAGTGGAGGTTCTCAAACGTCTTCGCCAGATCCCTGTGTTTGTGGAAATTCCCATTATGCTGATTACATCGATGGCTGCTGATAGTGAAGTTGCGCAGGTAGGACCGCTGGGAGTGCATGACTACATCCGAAAACCATTTTCGATGATCGAGTTGGTGGCGCGTATCCAGCGTTTGCTAAACCGCACTAGAACTCCTTTGGCTGAAAAGCCCTCCTTTCAATTCAAGAGGAGCTCCGACGCGATATAGAAACGGCCTCGAGGCTGATGGTTATACTCGCGCTTTGCACCCCGGCCTCGAAAGGCCGGGGCTGAAACCCTTCGGGAAAGGCCGCTGGAAGCGGCCTGGGCGCGGCAAAGCCGCCCCAGCGGCACCACGGCCCGGCAGCTGGGCCGCCTCTAACGCGCCAGGTCATTTCGATACACAACACCGGCCTTCATCACGAATTTCACATTTTGCAGTTGAGAGATGTCCTTCAAGGGATCCGCTGTTACGGCGATAATGTCCGCGTATTGTCCGGCGGCGATTGTTCCGAGGTTGTGCTCTTGACCCAGCAGTTCCGATGCGACCCTGGTGGCCGACTGGATCGCCTTCATCGGTGACATTCCGTAGCTGACCATGTAGGAGAATTCCTTCGCCTGGTTCTCGGTCCAGGCAAAGCCGCCGGCGTCGGTTCCGAAAGCAATTCTCACTCCCTTCTTCAGCGCCTTGGCAAAGGCTTCCTTTTCAAGCTCTATCATTTTCATCCAGATGGGGGCGCCCGTTTGCGCACGTCCCTGCGCGACGTAAACGCCCACGTAAATAGTGGGGCACCAGTAAACTCCGCGGCGGACCATCAGGTCCATCATCTCGTCGTCCAGACCGTCGCCGTGCTCGATGGTGTCGGCGCCTGCTTTTAGCGCCCCTTCTATGCCGTCGCGTCCCATAGCGTGGGCCGCGACCTTCTTTCCCAAGCGGTGGGCCTCGTTCACCAGCGCTTTCATTTCTTCTTCTGTGAAGTTCACCCAGCTGCGCAAAGCTCCTTCGTCGTTGAGGTAGTAACGGCGGTCTGCATAGAATTTGATCCAATCGGCTCCGTACTGAACCTGTTCCCGAACTGCTTTGCGAAGATTCTCGGCGCCATCGACAATCTGAACACCCTGCGGAACTCTCAACTCCCAGGAATAGCCCTGCAGGGGATACATGCCGGTAGCACTCAGCGCGCGAGTGGCGACAAACAGGCGCGGTCCGGGGATGATTCCTCGGTTGATGGCGGTCTTCACGTCCACGTCTGCGTACATTGCGCCTTCGGTCTCCAGATCCCGAAGCGCGGTGAATCCGTTCATGAGAGCGGTTTTGGCAGCTACCGTGGCGCGAATCGTCCTGTAAGGAATCGATTCCTTCAAGAGCTGCTCATCGTAATCGGCGGCGGTGATGTCTCCCTGCAGCAGGATATGGGTGTGGGAGTCGATCAAACCCGGCAGCGCCGTAGCTGTGGATAAATCGATGGCTTCGGCGTCCGGCGGGGCTTCGATTCCGATTCCCACTTTATCGATCCGATCTCCGCGAACCAAAACCGTCGCGTTCGACAGTGGCGCATCGGACCTGCCGTCGATCAGCCGGCCACAGCGGATCGCAATGAGGTGTTGTGGTGTTTGGGCATGCAAGAATATCTCCACGACAACTGCCAGAATCGAAAGGTAAGTGAGTTTGCTTTTCATGATGATCTCCCTATTTCAGTCGCAGGTCGCAAGTCGCAGGTCGCAAGCCATCGACTGTCGGTTCAGCATGGGCTTCAAGAAATTACTGACAAAAGCAGAGCGCGTTCCGCTTTCATCCTTGCGACCTGCGACCTGCGACTTGCGACCTGAGTTTAAGCCCTTGCTTATTCCCGCTGAATTTCAACTCGATGGGTAACTTCCAGATCTTTGCGCAAAGAGTGGAAGACGCTGCAGTAGCGTTCGAAAGAAAGCTGGATCGCATGTTCTACGCGTTCCGCTGGGACGCTGCCTGTAACTGAGAAAACAAGTTCAATCTTTCGAAAGAATCTCGGAGGCTCTGCATTGCGGGCACCGGAGGCAGCGACGGTCAAACTCTTTAAATCAGCGCGCATCTTCTGCAGAATCGTCACCACGTCAGTCGCCATACAGCCGCACAGAGCACCGAGCAGGGCCTCCATAGGAGAAATACCCTGTTTCTGCTCCCCATCCAGCAGGACTTCATTTCGCGAAGGGGTCTTTATCTGGAACTGCAGGCCTCGTTGCCACCGCAATTTCAGTTTTATTTCCGTCGTAATTTCCATACTCTTCCCCAAAAGTCATACTTGACGTGCGAGGCGCCCAGTTGGATCATCATGTCAGTCTTGCACTGGTTCACCTGTAACCTGAAGGGAGGGGCACATGCTCAAGAACCTTGCTTACGTAGCTCTCCTTGCTGGTTTTATCTCAGCGCTGATCGGCGTCATCGCAATCTTGCAGCAAAACAAGATCTTCGTTACGTCGCGCGCCTGGCTGCTCGGAGCGGGAATTTCCCTGCTTGTAGCCATCTGCTTTGTGTTGCTCTCAATTGACAACCATCTCGAGAAGCGCCCGTAGCGGCAAGAAACAGGCTGCAGAAGGCAGGAAGCAGGAGGCAGACGGCAGGAAGCAGGAAATACCGAAAGACGTCATTTGTCATCCGTCATTAGTCATTGATCGCACGAATGCCTAATGACCAATGACAAATGACGCTTTTTCCTTGCCTCCTGCCTCCTGCTTCCTGCCTCCTGCTTCCTGCCTCCTGCTTCCTGCCTCCTGCCTCCTGCCTCCTGCCTCCTGCTTCCTGCTTCCTGCCTCCTGCCTCCTGCCGTCGTTACACTTTGCCTTTTCTATATGCAATTGGGTCCTGTACCCCGGCTTCGCGGAATCCGCGCAGCCGAAGCAGGCAACTGTCACATTCGCCGCACGCCAGATCTTCCGCCTGGTAGCAGGACCAGGACAGGTGCAGCGGAGCATCCAGTGCCATACCCTGCCGCACGATCTCCGATTTGCGCATGTGAATCAGCGGCGTGCAGATTTGAATGCTCGTCTCCGGTTTGGTGCCAAGATTCGCCGCAGTCTGAAAGGCGTTGAAGAACTGCTCGCGGCAGTCAGGATAGCCTGAGCTGTCTTCTTCCACGGCGCCGATGTAAAGCCCGCGGGCTCCCAGCACTTCCCCCCAGGAGATGGCGGCGCTCAAGATGTTGGCATTTCGGAAAGGCACATACGAGGCAGGAATTCCCTTTCGGTCCAGCTTTCCCTCCGGCACCGGAATATTGCGATCCGTAAGCGCCGATCCGCCGATTTCGGCCAGATGCGTCAAAGTGCAAACGAGCCGCTTACTTACCTGATAAAAATCTCCAATCTTCTGAAAGGCACGCAGTTCGCGCTGTTCGGTGCGCTGGCCATAGTTGGCGTGAAAGAATGCCAACTCGTCGTTTTCCAGAGCGGCGAAAGCAACGGTGACGCAACTGTCCAAGCCCCCGGAGACAAGGCAAATCGCTAACTTATTGCGGCTTTCGGATTGTGGATTGCGGATTGCCTTCATCGCCGTTGAGGGGGAGATTTTGACGTTTCCCGCGCGTGACCTAAAATCTTATGCGTCTTCATCTCATTGTAATCCGCGGCTCGCTTTCCGGATTTATGAATAATCCAGGTTAAATCCCGTTGTTGCATTCTCATTTAGCATTCTGAAATCGACAATCCCAAATCCGCAATCCGCCATCTGAAATCCGCAATCCCAAATCCGCAATCCCAAATCCGCAATCCGAAATCGATAATTGAGTAACCTATCTCACTTCCCCTCTTCCTGGGGATCAAGTAGAATGGGCTTTTAGGGCCGTTTATCCAATTCATTTTTTCCCAAGGAGTGTTTCCCATGTGGGATCGGAAGGATTCGCGGGATACGAAGGAAACCAAGGACACAAAATACCCATATCAAACTATAACGGAGCCATCCATGGAAAATAAACCTTTGTCACCTTCACCGGACGGGTTCGTCAACATCGGACCGAGCGTAGTATTCAAAGGGGACATCCAGGGTAGCGAAGATCTGGTGATTGAAGGGGAGATCGAAGGGAAAATAAACCTCAAAGATAACAGTCTTCACCTGGGACCCAAGAGTCGGGTGCGCGCAGAGATTTACGCCAAGAGCGTGACCATCGAGGGAGAAGTGCAGGGGGATGTTTACGCTGTAGAAAGACTGGTAATTAAGAAGAGCGGAAGGCTGCACGGCAATATCGTCGCGCCCCGGCTGGTACTGGAAGACGGTGCACGGTTCAAAGGAACCATCGACATGGAGAAACGTGTTGAAGCGCCTGCTATCAGCGGACGAGAGTCAGGACCGAAGGGCGCGGTTCCGGGCAACGAGAACAAAGATAAAAGCCTGAATCTTGAACTGAGCTAATGGAAACGAATCCTTCGGGCCTAAAGGGCTTCTTCAAGAAAGGAGAAGCGTCCGAAGTCTCGCCGGCGAAAGAGGATCCGCACCTGCACCGCACGCTCGGGCTCAAGGAGTTCATGTCCCGCCTGGCGGGCAGGGAAAAACCAAATCTCTTGGACTTGGGGCCGGCACGGGAACGCAACATCCTTTATCTGGCTGGTCGAGGCTGCAAGGTCTATGTACAGGACTTTTTTTTTGAGCTGCAGGGAGCTCGCCGCCAGGCCCCACCTGATCAGGAGTTTTCATTTCAGGGCTTTCTGAACGACTCTTTTCCCTATCCTAATGAAATCTTCGACGGAGTCCTCGCGTGGGACCTGTTTAATTACCTTTCCCCCAAAGATGCAACTATGCTGGCCAAGAAGTTGTTTGCGCAAATGAAAGTGGGCGGGGTGCTGCTCGCTTTTTTTTCTTCGGCCAAGATGATTCCCAGTGAGCCGGTTGTTTACCGCATTGCAGATTCCCATAACCTCCACTACGAAAATGACCATGATAGCGAGGTGAAGGCCCCCAATTTCACCAACAACGAGATCGTCAAAATGATGGATCGCTTCGCTGTGGTCAACTTTTACTTCCTGCGCAACGGCGTCAGAGAAGCGCTGCTGGCCAAGAAGTAGGGAGCCCGTTTTTGGACACGGATTACACTGACAACACGGAAAAGTTCTAGCCACGTTAACTACCTGACCGTGTCCGTTGTGGTCAAGACCGCTTTCACCACGGAGGACACAACGGACACAACAGACACAACGCCTCTCCTCCTTTGTTAGAATACGACCATGCGAAGACTTTTAATCGAGGCACTGCTGCTGTCCTTTTTCCCGCTTGCCTGTAGCCGGCAGCAACCTTTGAGATTTGCCCCCCCATCTCAGTCTCAGAGTTCTACACGCGCCGCCAGGGAAGAGGCGGTGCGGTTCAATAATCTCGGCGTGGCTTTCATGGAGCAGCGCGAATTTGGAGAGGCAGTTCGCCAATTTAAAGAAGTAGTCTTCAGACTTCCCGATTCCGCCCCGGCACATTTCAACCTGGGACTGGCTTATTACAACAACTCGCAGTTCGACGGCGCCAAGGTGGAATTTCAAAAAGCGATTCAATTGGACACCCGTCTGGCGAACGCGCATTTCATGTACGCCTTGTCACTGCGAAATGACAATAACGTCGCCGCGGCGATTGCCGAGCTGCAGAAGGTGGAAGAAATTGATCCCCACGATCCGCAGACGCTTTATTTCCTCGGTACGCTGCACGCGCGCCAGCAGAACTACCCGGCAGCGGTGGAATACTTCCGTCGCGCTCTGGAGGCGGATCCCAACAATAGTTCGGCCCGCTACAATCTCGGTACTGCCTTGATTCGCAGCGGCAAACGGGAAGAAGGCGAAAAGGAGCTGGGTGCATTTCGGAAGCAGGCCGGTTCGCGAATGGCGTCGACCGTAGGGACCGACTACCAGGAGCAGGGAAAATATTCCTTCGCGATTGACACCTTGGAATTGGAAAAAGTTCCACCTGCTCCGCCAATCAGGGTGACCTATCAGGATGTGACCTCAAAGTTCCCCGCGTTGGCCGGACCGGCGCTAATCGCCGGGAAGATCGCGTCTGGCCCAACCGGCGGCGGGATGATCGACTTTGACGGCGACGGCAGGCTTGATGTTGCAGTTGTTGGCTTCGCCGGAAACGTGCGCTTGCTGCGAAATACCTCCGCAGGCCTGGAAGATGTAACCGCCGCCTCTGGAGTCTCCGTCACCGATGCCTCTTCGCTGGCATGGGGAGACTTCAATAATGACGGGCGCCCCGATTTCTTCGTATGCACTGCCGACGGCGGGCACATGTTCCAAAATAATGGAGGAGGTAAATTCTCAGATGTAACCGAAAAGACAAAAACCAAGGCGCCCTGGCCCGCTCTGGCCGCCGCTTTTGCCGATGTCGATCATGACGGAGATTTGGACTTACTGGTGACGGCCCGCGGGCTGCAGCGTCCCCTGTTGTGGATTAACAATGGCAGCGGAGTGTTCCATGACATCGCCGAGAGCGCAGGACTGGAGCCAATTTCCTCCGCCGCGGCGATCCTGTTTTCGGACTTCAACAATTCGCGCGATGTCGATTTCTTTCTTGGCTCTGCAAATGGCGTGGTGCTTTACAGCAACCTGCGCACCAACGCGTTTCGCAACGTCACCAAGGAGGTGAAACTAGGCGGCGGATGCCATTCTATTGTCGCCGGGGATGTCAACGGCGACGGCTTCATGGATCTGCTTCTGGGAGGAAGGAAATCATCGGAAACACTCTGGATCAATCACAGTGGCACGAGCTTCACGCCGTTGCCCCTGCCCGGAAAAGAGACACTGGCTGTGGCGGCGTTCGTCGATTTCGACAATGATGGGCATGAAGACATTTTCGCAGTGGAAGAAGGAACGCGCGCGCCGCGCCTGTTTCACAATGATGGGGATGGAAAATTCACGGATGTGACCGCAACCAGCTTTCCCTCTCACGTCAAAATTGAAGGCAATGCGATTTCCGTGGGCGATTTTGATGGCGACGGAGACCTTGACGTTTTGTGCGCGGGAGCCGCGATTCGCTTGTTCCAAAATGATGGCGGCAACAAAAATCATTGGATAGATATTGTTCAGGTTGGAACCAACGACAGCAAGCTGGCCATTGGGACCAAGGTCGAGATCAAGACCGGAACGCACATTCAGAAGAGAGAAGTGGTGGCTACTTCCGGCGCGCTGGCAACGCAGCCTCTGGCGCTTCACTTCGGCGTCGGCCAGAGGACTACGGCCGACGTGGCGCGCTTTCTCTGGCCCACGGGCGTGCTGCAGTCGGAAATTTCCCTGGCGGCGAACCAAACCCATACCATTCGAGAACTCGACCGCAAAGGAACTTCATGCCCCATCCTGTATGCATGGGACGGCCGCAATTACCGGTTCATCACTGATTTTCTGGGAGGAAGTGCTATCGGTTATCTGGTGGCGCCGGCGACTTACAATGCCCCGGACTCGGACGAATATATAAAAGTGGACGGCGCCATCCCTCAGGTTCGCGACGGCAAACTTTCGTTCACCATGAACGACCAGCTCGAGGAAGTGATCCTGATCGATCAAGCGCAACTGTACGCAGTCGATTACCCTGAAGGATGGCTGGTTTTTCCCAACGAGCGCCTGATGGAGGAACCGCCTTTCCCCAAGAAACGACTCTATTTTGCGCACCGGACTTGGTTGCCGGTAAGCGCGCGCGACGATCATGGCAAGGATATATTGCCTGAGCTTTCCCGCGTTGATCGAACGTATGCGACCGGATTCAAGAACCTGCCGTTTAAAGGCTACGCCGAAGAACACGCCATCGTTCTGGATTTAGGCAACGGCGGCAAACATCCATTCCTGATGATGCATGCCTGGATTGATTACGCAGACTCAACTGCAAATCTGGCGGCCGCCCAGGCAGGAGTCAAATTGGTTCCCCCGTATCTTCAGGTGCGGGATCGCTCCGGATGCTGGAAAACCGTGACTCCGCAGATGGGTTTTCCAGCCGGGCTGCCAAAAACGATGATCGTCGATTTGGATGGAAAATTCTTGAGCGATTGCCGCCAGGTTCGCATTGTCACAAGCATGCGCATTTACTGGGACCAGATTCTGGTCGGAGAGAATGAAACTCCACCCTACCGGGAAACGCGGATTCCTTTGAGCCAGGCGTTCCTGCGTTTTAAAGGATACCCCGCGTTTGTTTCGACCGATGGCAGGAATCCGCCGCGTTACTATTACAGTCTTGCCGCTCCCTTTGCTGATTGGAAATCTCACATCGGGTGGTACACTCGCTACGGTGAAGTGACCGAATTGCTCAGAAACCGGGACGATGTTCCGGTAGTGATGCTGCATGGAGACGAAATCCGCCTGGACTTCGATGCGTCGCGGCTTAAGTTGTTGCCCAGCGGTTGGAAACGGGATTACCTGGTCTTTGCGGCTGGCTTCGGCAAAGATATGGATGTGAACTCGGCCAGGCCCGACACGGTCGATCCGATCCCGTTTCGAAAGATGACGGGTTATCCTTACCGCGAGCAATACCGGCCCAACTCCCTCTGGGCGAAATACAACACGCGCCAGGTAAAGCGAGAGTTTTGATGTACAAAATAGCCCTGACGATCCTTGTCGCCGCAGGAATTCTGTTCGGCGTTTTCTTATGGATGCAGCGCCCCTCACCTGCCCGGATCCAGCAGGAGTATGCGGCTCTGGAAGCCGCCATGAAGGCAGAATTCAGCGACGGGCAGCGGAACGAAGGCAAGTCAGCCGATCCTCGCGAGGGTTGGAAGAAAAAATGGCAGCAGTTCGCCGAAAAGTACCCCGACAGCGAGCAGGCAGAAAAAGCGCATTTTTGGATCCTTTCACTGATGCGCAGCATGCAGGATGCTCAAGGCGTCGCCGACTACCTGAGAATGGCTGCACGCTTGCCAAACAGCCCTACCGTTCCCGCTATCGTTGAAGCGAGCGTCCCGATCTATCTTCAATTGTATGGTGTTGAGTCCACTACCGAACAGTTAAAGAAGATAGCCGACACGTCGAAGGTGCGGGAGAATCAGGCTGCAGCGGCCGTGACACTTGCTTATTTGGAGCCGGACAACAGCAAGAGAATAAAAGCTCTGGAGCGGTTCCTTGAATCGTATGGCAGCACCAAACCTGCCAATGAGGCGAGAAGAGCGCTGGAAGAGATAAAACTGATCGGGATTGGCGCGCCGGCTCCCGCCTTTGAGTTCACTGACCTTGAAGGCAAGAAGATAGCGCTGTCGGATCTGAGGGGAAAGTGGGTGTTGTTGGATTTCTGGGCCACCTGGTGCGGGCCCTGTGCCGTTGAGATCCCTCAGATGAAGTTAATCAACACCCAGTTCAAAGACCATCCGAAATTCGCCATGCTCGGCATTTCGCTGGACCACGACAAGAACGAATTGCTGGCCCGCGTGAAAAGGGAAAGGATGACTTGGCCGCAGTATTTTGACGGCAAGGGTTGGGAAAATAGCATCTCGCGGCTGTATCGCGTCACCAGCATCCCAGATACTGTTCTGATCGATCCTGAAGGCAAGATCCAGTACAAGGAGACGCCGGGCGCCGAACTGAAGAAGATTTTGGCGGAAAAGCTGCGATGAAAAACCACAGAGCTATCCCTGGATGATTCATCCGGCACTGCGGATGAGACTAGATCTGTACGGGCGACCCTGTGTGGTCGCCCGGAGCTTTTGAGCACATTGTGTGGCGGGCGGGGGCGGGCCACGCAGGGTCGCCCCAGAGACGGCCCTCAGGCCGTCCCTCCGCTCCCCAAATGTAGAAACTCCAGGGGGCGGCCACGCAGAGCCGCCCTTACAGGTCTATTTTCACAGGACGGACAACACCTCGCAGTACTGGCACGGACCACGAACAAACTATGACATTCTCCCTAAAAACATTATCCGACTACGCCCCTCTGGTGCTGCGCCTCATCGGTGGCGTAATTTTCGGCGTGCACGGCTACCAGAAACTCTTTGGGGGAATGGAACAGTTTGCTTCCACGATTGCCGCCGTCAACCTGCCGCCCTACTTTGCGCAAGTCGGAGCTCTGGTTGAGTTCGTCGGTGGAATCCTGTTGGTCTTCGGCCTGCTGACCCGGCTGGCCTCATTTTTGCTGGCGGGCCAGATGGCAGTGGCTATCGTGAAGTTCCACATTTTTTACCTGCACCAGCGCCTGGTACAGGGATTCGAATTCCCACTGGCGCTGTTTGCCATGATGCTGGCGCTTTTCCTGATCGGCTCGGGCGCCTGGTCGCTGGACCGGAAGATGTTCGGCTGGAGCTAGCCTTGAATTCTACACTGCAGATGTTGCTGCAAGAGAGGGTGAGCGGGAGAGCGGGAGAGTGGGAGAGCGGGAGTAAGAGAATGCGAGAATGGGAAATGATAGATGGGACTGAAAAATCTTTCGCAAAATCCTGACCAGATTCGCCGTTGTTCTCGCTCCGTGTGTTTAAACATCGGGGAGGCCTGGAGAAAACGCAGATACTGTGGAGCTTTTGTGAGCAAGATAAATGATTGTGAAGCCGAGGCGGCTGAAACTCAAGTGTGTCTTGAATTTTCCGTAAAATGCGGGTATCTCGAAGCAACGGCCGGCCGTGAACTATATCGCACCTACGATCACATGTTGGGCAAACTCGTCAGCATGGCCCTCCGCCCCCGAGACTGGGCAACTCAGAGGTAGGCTCCCACTCCCCCACTCTCCTGCTCTCCCACTCACCCGCTCTCCCGCTCCCAACCAGTCGCCCTGTATTCTGGTTCGAAGATCACCCCGTCCATCAAAGCATCCCCCAATACATTCTCCTGTGGATAAGCATGACCCAGGTGCTGGCGGAAGGCTTCGGCAAACTGAATTTCCTTATGTGAGGCGCGCGAAGATCGCTCGGCCAGCACGGCTCCCCAGCGTGTCATGCTGTCGACGTATTCATCGATGCCGTGATGTGCGCGCAGCCAGTTGCGCTGGCTTTCGTGGCAGGCAAGCATTTTTTGTTTCAATTCGATGCAGTCGCTCACGTCCACGTAGAACTGAGGCGTGATCGGATTTCCTAAAATGTCTTTTCCCTCCAGGGGCTGAGCGTAATAGAGACAAGGGATTGCCGATGCTTTGGGTGAGGCCGAAAATTGGCCGGTGTGATAATTGGGGACGGGGCCGTAAAAACAGGCGTTTCGAACTAGCAGGCTCGTCGCCTCATGGTCGGACATGTAATCCCGCGGCGGGTGGGTGATCACCGCCGCCGGGTCGATATCGCGAAGCAGTGCCGTGACCTTTCTGTTCGATCGGTCGTCGTTATAGATGCAAAAGTCGCTGAAGCCGATATAGTGGTAGCTGGCGCCAAGAACAGTGCAGGCCGCGCGTGCCTCGCCCTCTCGTATGCGGCAAAGTTCATCAGGAGAATGTTCCAAGGATCCGCAGTCTCCCAGGCTCATCGACGCCACGTGGATTTCCCAGCCACGCCTCCCCATCAGAAAGAGCGTGCCGGCGCACATGAACTCGACGTCGTCCGGATGCGCACCGATAGCGAGGATTCTCTTATTGTCCATGCCCCACTCTCCCATCCCCCTCACCGCATGGATATAGCCACATTGCCAGCGACGCCACCCAAAATCGTATACGTTCCAGGCGCTTCCTGCAAAATTGAACCGGGCACCAGGGTGTTGACCGGCCCGTGTGCCACCAGCCGAGCGATGAAGCGCTGCCAACTGATTCCGCCTCCCAGATATCCATCCAGCCAGAAGCTCCGGTCTCGCGCCGCCAGGATGTCGCGCGGGCCTATGGTGCAGGCTTTCGGAGGCACCCACGACCAATCGCCGCCAAATGAGTGCAGAGCGTTTTGCATGATGGTCATCGGATGCAGTTCCACCAAGCGCGCGCGCGCTTGCTTGTAAGCTTTCAGATCGTCGCCAAATTCAAAACCGAGATGCGCCTCCCAGAAAGCGATGTGGCCACACCATCCGATGCCTCCATAGCAGACGTCGGCTTCGCCGGCGTCCTCGATCATCCGGCTATAACTGTGAATATTCTTCCCCGAGGGGAAATGGATCTGCTCCAGCGGCGGGCGAAGCGCCGGGTCGATCTTGAAAAAAAAGTTCTCCATCATCGCAGTCTGAAAGGACCCGGCCCAGTGGGCAGGAGCGCTGTTGCCGTCCTGATCGGCATATTCGTCCATGTTGAACGTATGCATGTGCCGGCACGGGATGCGCAGTTCATTGATCAGCCGTGCTGCGGTTTCGTACTGCGGCATCGGCCCCACCGGAAAAATTCCCACAAACTTCCTTCCCGCTTCA
>DASXTB010000111.1:0-60342 GCA_036505615.1 Acidobacteriota bacterium | reverse complement strand
CTGGCCTGGGGCGAAATTTGCGAAAGAAAAATGATCGGGACTGTAAAATTTGTTGGGAAAGGGAGATCGAAAACGACCGCTTCAGAGCGGTAAGTCAGCGTCAAAATGGCAAATTAACTGCTCAAACGTGAGATGCGGAGTTGAGATGCGTGATCGGGACTGTAAAATTTGTTGGGAAAGGGAGATCGAAAACGACCGCTACAGAGCGGTAAGTCAGCGTCAAAATGGCAAATTACCTGCTCAAACGTGAGATGCGGAGTTGAGATGCGGAGTTAGTCCGGAGTTAGTCTGCTCGCGCTCAAACGTGAGACGCGGAGTTAGTCTGCTCCGGAGTTAGTCTGCTCGGAGTTAGTCTGCTACAACGAGATGATTGTGATTGATCGCCAGTTGGAGATCGTTGGCCAACCGGCGGGACCGGCCAAGGAAGTGATCATCGAAAACACGGAAGCAAGTTGCATCGTAATGCATGCCAGCCTGGCGCCAGTGAGTCGGATGAGAGTGCGTACTCTGGCTTCACTGGCTCGAAAGGCTGAGCGCAGTCGCGCCGGGCCCTGGCTTCGCTCAATGCCAGGAAATGAGTGGGTCATCAAGCTACCCTAAGAGAGAGCTGCGGTGGAAGCACCGCAAGGAGAACTGGTGTTGGAGGATTGCCACATTTATTCGGAGTTGCTAGCCGGAGTGATGGTGTGGAGATCGGCTTCGAATCCAGTGCTGCGGCGCTGCACAATCCATGACGGGTATTGGAACGGCGTGCGCGTTTCCGAGGAAGCCAACGCGACACTCGAGGACTGCGAAATATTTGGTACGGTTTGGAATGGTATCCGCGTAGATACGCGTGCGAAATCATTGGTCCGGGGTTGCAAGATCCATGACGGCTTTTGAGGTTAAGGAAGGGGTTATCCGATCATTCGCGCTGCAAGATTCACGACGGGTTGAGCTCGGCTTTCCTTTTCTGGAAGCAGGCGCGGGGCAAGGTAGAGGACTGCAAGATTTTCAATAACGCCAAGGAAGGTGCCAAGGTCATTGAGGAAAGTAACACCTCAATCCGCGGCTCGGAGTTTTCTGGCCAAGGGAACTCAGATACCGAAGTATCAACGCGCGCTTTTGCCACAATCGAGAATTGCACACTGCATAGCGGGAGAGAAAGCTGCATACTTTTTTCAGTATGGATGGGAAGCGTGGAAAATTACGATATTTACGGGCACAAGTCTCCTGAAGTGGTCGTCACCGTACTCTCTAGTGAACGATCTACTGCTCTGCTGGGACAAGCCCGGCGGAGGCCTAAATGTCCAAATGAAAGAAGCGGCCAGGCAGGGCCGCCTCCTCACTTCCGTTCTTGAGAGTCTTGAGACAGAGATTACCTCTGCGCGCCTGTGGCGGCGATAGCCTTTTCAGAAACCGGCGCGCCGCGATGCTGGCGCTCTAATCGATCGTAGTAATCATAGACATATGTCTTGTAGCCGCCATGTCCCCCGGCGGTATAGAAGTCATAGTCCTTCATTTCCTGGTAGGATCGACCGATATCCCACCCGTCGACACTCATGCGGTACGCTGCGACGACTGTTCCGGTGCGATGCCTTCCGCCGGCACAGTGCACGAAGACCGGTCCATTGTTCGGATCTTGAACGAGGGCCAGGAATTTTGAAACCTGAGGGTCATATGTTCGATCGCTGTCATCCATGGGAATATTGACGTAATTCATACCGAGCGATCCTACTTCTTGTGCTTCCTCGGAGCGATCGCCCGTTCGCAGATCCACAACGGTGCGCACTCCCAGGTTCTTAAGTTCTCGAAATCCGTCGCGGCTCGGCTGTCCACCACGGTAGAGGTTTTCGTTCACTTTGCCGAAATTCTTGACGCTGATATTTGCGCGGCTGGCAAGCGCCCAAAAAGGGCTAGCGGCTAAAGTCAACGCCAAAAGCGCAGCCCGGGCCCTGTTCTTCCGGCGTATTGAGAGAGAAAAGTTGCTGGTCACGTTAATTAGTACCTCGATTTCCTTAGGGTTTCTTAGGTATTTAACCTTATCAACCAGTGAGATGAACCGAGACACTGAAAGGTTTCACGTAGACTGCGAAATTATGCGATCGGGCGGAAAACCCGCTTTTGCCGGCACTTACGGCACTCAGGAATGAACGTTTTCCTTGCTTGGTGCCCCTTGTGCCTTAATGGGCTAATTTTTTCCCACGTTCTGCGGATCGCATGTTCAATATCTTTTGCATAGGAAAAGGAAAGGAAGGTGCACCATGTCTGACGAGGTGGAAACGGATAGTCAAAATTCCAGAGGCGGCGCCATTGTGATTTCACCGCTCGGTTATATCGAATTGAAAAACGGCAGTTCGGAATTTCGACCCATCCGAGACCCCTCGGGATTGGTGCCGGTTATACTGGCCGGCGGCTTCGTAAGCTTCTTGCTGCTGCGCACTCTTTTTAAAATGATGCGCTCCTAGATTCGTACATAAGATCCGAGCCGCGATCCTAAGAAGCTGTGAAAAAACTACTGAGCCGTGCGCGTCAGCAAGCGGACCCGCGATCGAACCAATTAAAGACAGCCCGAGCTTTGCAGGTGGGAGTGTCCGCTTGCCTACGCGCGCGGCTCAGTATTTTTTCACACATTGCTGAGGGGTGTTGCCCAAGCCGGTTTGGCCGACCCGCTCTTCCGTAGGGGCGGTTCGTGAACCGCCCGTCGGGGCATGCCGATTGCGTGCGAAAATCTTGCGCCCCACCGGGCCAAGTCCGGCTGAGTGCTGTTTATCAGGTGTGCCTCGCTCTGGTGAAAAATCTCGGTTCCCCCGGCACAAGAGCGTGTGAAAAAATTGATTTCATCTGTACGGGCGACCCTGTCTGGTCGTCCGTTCTCCAACAAGGGCCGCGGGTCCGGGCGGCGACGCAGGGCCGCCCCTACAATCAAATTGATTTTTCACACGTTCCAAGGCCGGGGGAGACCCCTTTGAGCTTTGCGTTCTAGTTCACCTTGCGCGCCCGTTTCTCGACCGCTAGACTTCTTTCATCATTCGAGACTAGACTTCTTTCATCATTCGAGAAACAAAGGAGGCATTGCCTTGCCAACTGTTAATCCAATTCCAGCAGAAAAAGCCACCGCGGAGGTGAAGGAAATCTACGATGGCTTGGCTAAGAAGCCCGGCCGAGTGCCCAACATTTTCGCCGTCATGGCCCACCGGCCAGCGGCACTCAAGAGTTTCCTGTCACTTTATAAGACGGTGATCTCGGAAGGCACTGTCGAGCCGAAATACAAAGAACTGGCTTATCTGAAAACATCAACGGTCAATGGCTGCGAATACTGAACTCGCGCGCATACCGCTTCGGCGAAGCGGAACGGCGTTACCGACGAACAGATCAAAGCCATACCCTTCGCTCAGCGCAGCCAGGTGTTTGATGAAAAGGAGAAGGCCGTGCTCCTCTATGCAGAACGGGTCACACGGGGAGCGGCTGCGATCCGTGAGGGGACATTGGAGGAGCTGAAGAGGCACTTCAGCGAAGAACAGATCGTGGAACTGACGCTGACAATCTGCGTCGCCAATTTCACAAACCGATTCAACGACGCGCTGCAAGTGGTGCCAGATCTGGGTTGATGATCCTAGGCTGAAAGTCGAAGGTCGAAAGTCGAAGGTCGAAAGTCGAAGGTCTAAAGTCGAAAGTCGAAAGTGGGAAGCTCTAAATCCAATTTTCAAATTTCACTCGTGGGTTCCCACTCAAACGCCAGCCAATCGACTTTCGACCTGCGACTTTCGACCTGCGACTTGCGACTTTCGACCTGCGACTTGCTACCTGCGACCTGACAACGGACAACGGACTATCTTGACTTTTGTGCTGTCATAGAAGTAAAACCAAGCCGTATCCACTGCAACGATGTGGAATAGAAGTGGTTGGATCGCCGGGCACCTTAATTATCTGTGTGACCCACCGAAGGTCTGGAGGCAATCGACCGAAGGTGATACTGCAGGCTGAATTTATATCTTCAGACATGATGACCACCCGCCATTTGCCTATCGGGACACCGATGGGAGGAAACGCGATCCCGCTCCGCCAAATCCACAAAAATCGTCGGTGGAATGTTTGCGCTGCATGAAAGCAGTTCCAAGCGAACAAAGACTGACTCGGTCACAACGAAATCTCCTGACGCAGGAAAAGGTGAGGTTTTGAACAAATATGTCTGACCCTGATACTCCGCAAAAGCCTGAGGACAAACCAAAAAAACAACCGAGACCGTGGCCGCCGCGCGCAGCCGGTGGCCCTCCGGCGCCGGTCGCCGCCACGCCCCCTGCCGCGTCCTCCGATGCGCAGGCCGACGCGCCCGCGGCTTCGGAAACCCCTGCCGTTGCGGAGGCAACACCTGCATCCGAAGGCGCGCCGGCAGGCGAGAAGCCACGAAAGCAGCCCAAGGTGTGGAAAGGGAGACCCGGCTCCGCCACTCCGGCTACGCCCGCCGCTATTTCCCCCGCGCCGGTGGCGCCCCGCCCGGCCGCGGCCGCACCACCTGCCGTTCCCGCCAAAACGGTTGCTGCCGCCAAGCCTCCCGCCCCCGCTGTAGAGATTCCCAAGAGACCGGAGGTAATCGAGTCTGAAGCAAGGCTGATGCGGCGGCGGAGATTTGCCGTAACCTGCGTCTTCGGTTTTCTAGCTACGAATCTGGTGATGTTTGCGCGCTTCTTTTTCCCCAGGGTCTTGTTCGAGCCAAAGACTGTGTTCAAAATTGGATATCCTTCCGACTTTGGTTTTGGCGTGGATACCAAGTTTCAGAAAGATTATCGCATCTGGGTAGTGCGCACCTCTGAAGGGATCTTTGCTATTTATGCGCGTTGTACGCACCTTGGCTGCACTCCCGATTGGATCGCAAGCGAAAACAAGTTCAAATGCCCCTGTCACGGAAGCGGCTACGACAGCGAAGGGATCAATTTTGAGGGACCGGCGCCACGTCCCATGGATCGGGCGAGGATCGAGTTGGACGCAGACGGCCAGATTAAAGTGGACACCGCCAAGTTATATCAGTGGCCCAAAGGCAGCCGTTCGGAGTTTCACGATCCAGGAGCATTTTTGCCGGCTTAGCTCTTGTTTGCAGGTTTGCAGGTTAACAAGTTAGCAGGTCCGCGAGCCAGAGACCCCTAACGTGCCAAGTTGTTAACTTGCGAACCTGCTAACTTGCTAACTTTGCAACCTGCAGTCTTATGGCTGAAGACAAGGACGACAAGATTGTAAAGACGGAAACCAAGGCCGAAGAGAAATCTCTGTCCGGCGTTGCCAGGCTGCGCGAGCAAATCAAACCTCTGGTCGAAAAAGCTGCCGCAGACACCAAAGAGGTTCTGCGCGAGCCCAAGAAAACACAGCTCTGGCGATCCGTGATCCGCCACAAGCTGGACGATTCTCCTCGCAACCGGGCTTTGGCGGTTCTAACCAATGTTTTTCTGCATCTGCACCCGGCCAAGGTAAACCGCGACGCGGTCCGATTCAGGTTCACTTGGGGAATGGGAGGGATTACCTTTTATTTATTCATTGTCCTGACATTCACCGGGGCGCTGCTCATGTTTTACTACCATCCCAGCAAGATGCAGGCTTACCGCGACATCATGTACCTGGAGCATGACGTCCCCTTCGGACTGCTGTTGCGCAACATGCACCGTTGGGCGGCACACCTGATGATCATCACCGTCTGGCTGCACATGTTTCGCGTGTTTCTGACCGGCTCCTACAAGCCGCCGCGGGAATTCAACTGGGTAGTGGGCGTGATCCTGATGCTGTTTACACTGCTGTTGTCCTTCACCGGATACCTCTTGCCGGATGACCAGTTGGGCTTCTGGGCCGTCACGGTGGGG
The DNA here is from genome assembly GCA_036505615.1 of Acidobacteriota bacterium. Taxonomy (GTDB): domain Bacteria; phylum Acidobacteriota; class UBA6911; order JACQSX01; family JACQSX01; genus DASXTB01. The sequence goes on along the minus strand of DASXTB010000111.1, from coordinate 54,514 downwards.
ACAAACATGGCGCGCGCCACACCCATGTTGGGACATGAAGGTCCTTTCGGTTCGCAGCTCGGCATGACTCCTTACAACGATGTTCGATTCGCTCTGCTGGGCGGTTCAATCGTAGACGCCAATGCTTTGCTCCGCGCTTATATCTGGCATTGCATCGGGATTCCCATCGTGCTTTCCATTTTCCTGATCGTACATTTCTGGCGCGTGCGCAAGGATGGAAGCATTTCGGGCCCGGCGCCGGTGGTTCTGGAATCGGAAGTAATGAAGAAACCTGCGGCGTAGGAGACTGAAAATGAACTGGCATCAGCTTTGGGAGATCGCTTCAGCCCCTGATAATGTCCCCATCGTTGCGTTGCTGTTCCTGATTCCGTTTTTTACCTGGTATGGCTTCCGACAGGCTCTGCAGAACGATCAGCTGATTGAACGGCTGGAAGCCAACCCCGATCTTGCTAAGACGCACCATCGCAAGACCTACCCCTGGCGTAAGGGATGGGAAGAAAAGCTCCATGTCTGGCCGTACCTGCTGCGAATCGAATTCCTCGTCGCTCTGATTGTCACCTTCATATTGATGGTTTGGTCAATTACTCTGAATGCGCCGCTGGAGGAACCTTCCAACCCTACGCTGACCATGAATCCGGCCAAAGCTCCCTGGTACTTCTTAGGACTCCAGGAAATGCTGGTTTACTTTGATCCCTGGATTGCCGGCGTGCTGATGCCCACCCTTGTACTGATCGGCCTGATGTTGATTCCCTATCTCGATCCGAATCCTCTGGGCAACGGCTACTACACCTTCAAGCAGCGTAAGTTTGCCATCGTTACATTCTGCTTTGGGTTCCTGGTCCTGTGGATCATGCTGATTGTGATCGGGACTTTCATCCGGGGTCCGGGTTGGATGTGGTTCTGGCCCGGGATGACTTGGGATCCGCATCGGCTGATTCATGAGGCCAATCGAGACCTTCATGAGGTCATCGGAATCAAGCTGACCATCGAGAACCGATGGTGGGTGGCCCTGTTCGGTGCTGTAGTCGTGGGAGCTTATTTCATCGGGGGATTTGTGGTCACGCATCTGTTTTTCACGCGGACCCGATTGAAGGCGGCGTTCGATCGCATGAATTTTTTTCAGATCGTAACAGTGCAGTTGCTGCTGATCTTAATGCTGGCGCTTCCCCTAAAGATTCTGCTGCGCCAGTTGTTCCGCGTGAAGTACGTGTGGGTAACTCCGTTCTTCAACATTTAATATTCTATTTCATGCCTGCCCAGGTCACTTGGACAGACGCAGTTTGTTGAAGAGTGTCTCAAAACTAGGAAACGATGCCTGATATACCGACGAATCCCAACGATCCTCGGGACCAGGTCGATTCGACCGAGCCGATCGAAGATCCGATTGTAAGCCAGTCCTTAGCTATTCCAATCCTGATCACTTCGGTGCTACTGGTAGGCTCACTGCTATGGGCGTTGTACGAAGAAGCGCTGGGACATCGGCCATGGCGAAGCTATCAGGTTGAATTCGTCAGGCTCTATAACGCCTACCTTAAAAAAGAAAAGCCGGTTCAAATAAAGGATGAGAATCAGATCAAGCAGTCCGCCGAGTACAGAAAACTGGACCAAGCGCTAAAAGACGCCGAGGACCAGGCAAAGCCTCAACTTGCTGAAATCGACAAAGAGCTGGCCGGGGTCAGACGCGACTTGGACGCTCTGACCGAACCCTTCCAGCTCGCCCGCAGCGAAGTGGGCGCTCTCACTTATAAGACGGAAACGGCTGAGGGCAAGCGCAAAGAGAAATTGGACGAGCAACTGAAAGAATTGAGAAAGGGTCCCTTTGTAGCGAAGATGCCCGCCAGGGATGGATCTGATCGGACTGAAAAAGTGGAGTTTACTTTCGAAGAGATGGAAAGCCGGTTCAATGAGCTCAAACGCCGCCAGGGAGAGCTGCTGTCCAAGAAAGGCGCCATACAGAAGATCTCCGCCGACTTGCGCAAAGAGCGTGATGAATACCTTGCCAAACAAATCGAAGGTTTGACCGCGGATCAACTGGCCGGCCTGCAGCGCAAGATGGATAACTTTGTGTCGGAAATCAAGCAGATCAATATTCCGGACGTCGGGCTCGTTGAGCGCTGCGAGTCCTGTCACTTGGGCATCCGCGAACCGCTGACACTCACAAGAGGCGACATGAAGGGACATCCTGAGTTTGTCAGCCACCCAGACAAGGAACTGCTGCAGATTCACGATCCGGAACGCTTCGGGTGCACTCCTTGCCACGGAGGCAATGGAATCGCGACCACCAGCGTGGACAAAGCCCATGGCCATTACGAGCACTGGCTCTGGCCCATGCACGCCCGGTCCAACGCCGAGGCCGGCTGCAACCAGTGCCATGACCTGGACGTGGTTCTCGATCACTCCAGCGTGCTGGAAAAGGGCAAGCAGCTCTTCCTGCACCGCGGTTGCTGGGGCTGCCATGCGCGTGAGAAATTCGATCCCGAGCCGGCGCAGATTCAGCTAATCCAAAAGAATATTGCTGCTCTGCTGGAGAAGAAGGACGCTAACCTGAGAGAAGCCGACCGGGCGCAGCGACAGGGCGATCGTGCTCCCGACAACGCCACTGCTCAACAACTCTATCAGCAGGCTGAAAACCTTCGCGTCGGCGGCGGCACTATCGATTCGCAGGTGGAACAGCTGAACCTGCAGCTGAAGAGCCTGATGACTCAACAGAAGAAAGTGGGACCCATTTTGAAGGAGGCGCAGAACAAACTGCGCAAGGAGTGGATTCCCGTTTGGATCCAAAACCCGCACAATTTCCGTCCCAACACAAAGATGCCTCGCTTCCGCTTGGAGCGGGATGAGGTACGCGCCCTCTCTGCTTTCATCTGGCAATCTGCCATCCAAAATCCGAAATTGCCTGCTCAGCCGCCTGGAGACGCGGTGCGCGGAAAACAGGCGTTTGAGTCCCGCGGGTGCCTGGCATGCCATTCCATGGGCGAAGGATCCGAGCAGATCGGAGGAACCTTTGCCGCCAATCTGACTCGAGTGGGCGAAAAGGCGAACTATGATTACCTGGTTCGGTGGATTCACAACCCTCGCGAGCGAACGCTGCCTTATTGCCCCAAGGAGAAACGCGACCTCACTCCCGAAGATTACGCAAGGCACAACCTGCCTTTCGTTTTCGATCTGGATCACAGCCGGTGCCCCAACGACGGCGCAGAAATCGTCGTGCAGCAGATGACGGTCATGCCCAGTCTGCGGCTCACGTGGGACGAAGCGCGCGACATCGCGAGTTACCTGGTACAGCAAAAGAAACCGGCCAGCTATCCCGATGCCGGCTTCATGGACGATCCCAAACTGAAGGACAAAGGAAGGGCCCTGGTGCGTAATTATGGTTGCGCCGGCTGTCATGAAATCGCCGGATTGGAAGACGAGCAACGCATTGGCACTGAATTGACGCTGGAAGGAAGCAAGCCGCTCGAACGCCTCGACTTCGCGCTTTTGACGGAAGACGCCAAGAAGGATGGGTGGTACAACCACAAAGGATTCTTCGAGCATAAGCTTTCGGATCCGGCCGTCTACGACATTGGAAAGATCAAAGAGAAGAGCGAGAGACTCAAGATGCCCAATCCCCATCTGGACAAGGAGGAGATCAACGCCGTCACAACTTTTCTGCTGGGCAGTGTGGATTCCACAATACCTAAGCGCTATTTCTTTGTACCAGAAGATCAGCGCAGGGATGTTCAGGAAGGATGGTGGATTGTTCAGAAGTACAACTGCATGGGCTGTCATACGCTCAGACCGGGCCAGAAGTCCGTGCTTAGCGGGCTCCCCCAATACGCCGAAGTCAAGGAGCAATTGCCTCCCAACCTGCTCAGTGAAGGGGCCCGTGTGGATCCGGGCTGGCTGCTTCGATTCCTGAAGGACCCTTCGCTGATGGAAAACTCGGGCAATCTGGGTCAGAAGGGGATGGCCAGTGCCCACGCTGCAAAGACGCAGCCCAAGGCAGAGGCCTTCCAGGGAGCACAAGCATCGTCGGCCGCAGAACGGGAGCGAGACCGCAACGGAATCCGATCTTACTTAAAGGTGCGCATGCCCACTTTCTATTTCTCGGAGGATGAGCTGCGCAAGCTGGTTAAGTTTTTTGAAGGCTTGTCCCATCAGCCTCAACCTTACCTCAAGCAGCCACTGGAGCCACTTACCGAAGAGGAACGCCTCATGGCCCGTCAGCTTTTCAATTCTCAGGGAGCTCCTTGCTTGAAATGCCACGCGACCGGAAATCCTACTCACGACCAGACGGCGAGCGCTCCCAATTTCCTCTTTGTGAAGGAGCGCCTCAATCCGAGCTGGACGGAGCGCTGGATCGTAAATCCACAAATCATCGCTCCGGGCACCGCTATGCCCTCCGGGTTGTTTCGCCGCGATGGAGACCGGTGGGTCTTCAACGGTCCACTGCCCGATTCCTTCAAGAGCTATCAGAAGGACCACGCCCGGCTGCTGGTTCGCTACATGTTTGAGCTAACGCCCGAGGAGCAGGCCAGATCGCGGTAAAACAGTTGCCAGTTTCCAGTTCCTAGTTGCCTGTAACTTTGCAATCGGTAGTACGATTCACCGCAGAACCACAGCAAGAATCAGAACCGCGCCCGTCAGGGCGCGCGCGGAGAATGTAACAAGATTCGCCGTAAACTTTCTAAGTTGCTGGCAGTTCAAAGCGTTTTGCAGGCGCCGGGAATTGACAAAGATTCTCCGCACGCGCCCTGACGGGCGCGGTTCTGATTCTTTTACAGGTTCTGCGCCTCTGCAGTGAGATCATGGATCCGTAGTTCCGATTTCAAAATTACAGGCGACTGGCAACTAGGAACTGGCAACTGGGGACCAGAAACCGGCAACTCAATTTGCTCCACTGTGGCGGAGCAGTTTAGAATGATGTGTTCGGAAACATTAAACGTCATCGCTGTGGGGCGTGCCCGCGGGGTGATCTTTTACTAATCAGAAGGGGAAAGCCATGAAACATTCTGTTTATGCCTTACTGTTGGTTGCAGCGCTCGCATTCGCCTGCGGCAGAAAAGAAGAAGCGCCTAGTTCTGAGACAGCTGCACCAGCGACGGGGCCGGCAAAACCGGCGGCCGCCATTGACGCATCCACCGCGGCTACAGTCTCTGGAAAAGTAAATTTCACCGGCGCCAAGCCGGCACCGAAGAAAATCCGCATGGAACAGGACAAGTACTGCGCCGCCCAGCATCCAGGCGGTTCCATCGAAACCGAGGACGTCGTGGTAAATGACAACGGGACTCTGGCCAACGTCTTCGTTTGGGTCGAGGAAGGACTGGGGGACCGGAGCTTCGAAGCTTCGACGCAGCCGGCGACACTGGATCAGAAGGGTTGCCGTTACGAACCTCACGTGCTGGGAGTAATGACAGGACAGCCCCTTGATATAGTGAGCAGCGACAACACCAACCACAACATTCATCCCATGCCCAAAAACAACCCGGAATGGAATGAGGTCCAAGGGCCAGGGGCTCCCAAGAAGACCAAGACTTTTGCCCGCGAAGAGCTTCTGATTCCCGTCAAGTGCAATATTCATCCCTGGATGAAGGCGTATATCGGTGTGGTGAAGAATCCATTTTTCGCCGTCACCGGCAAGGACGGTACGTTTGAGATAAAGGGACTGCCTCCGGGCTCCTACACCGTCGCCGCCTGGCACGAAAAATACAATAAGATGGAACAGAAGGTGACAGTGGCTGCCAAGGAAGCGAAGACAGTCGATTTTAGCTTCAGCGGAAAGTAGATCCATTTCGGATTGCGGATTGCCCAATTGCGGATTTCGGATTGCGGATAGCCCAATTGCGGATTGCGGATTTCGGATTTCGGATTGATCGATTGTGGACTTTAGCCTAGCTTCCTTTAAGTTCGGTTCGAGTGGAGATGGAAATTGAGAGCAAATCAAATGCCTTCACGACTTAATCCGCAATCCGAAATCCGCAATCCGAAATCGAATAATCCGCAATCCGAAATCCGCAATCCGAAATCGTTACACCGCTTCGCCTGCTTCACCGCGGTCTGCACTTTCTTTTTGATCATCGCCGGGGGCCTTGTGACCAGCAACGATGCCGGACTTGCAGTTCCAGATTGGCCGCTTTCCTTCGGTAAATGGTTGCCTGAGATGCCCGGCGGGGTTCTCTACGAGCATAGCCATCGCATGGTTGCTGCTTTCGTGGGAATGCTCACCGTCATACTGGCAGTCTGGATTTCAGTGAAGGAGCCCCGCAGATGGGTACGCAGACTCGGATGGACGGCGATGGCTACGGTGATCCTACAGGGGCTGCTGGGCGGAATTACCGTACTGTACTTCCTGCCGCCCGCAGTTTCCATGGCCCACGCTTCGCTGGCTCAGGCATTCTTTTGCCTAACGATCTCTACGGCGGTGGTAACGGGCGACAAGTGGGCCGGCCAGCAGTCTGAGACGGATCCCGAAGACCGTCCCAGCCTTCGTGGGATCAGCCTTTGCCTGGTTGCTGCCGTTTACGCGCAGCTGATACTGGGCGCGGGCTACCGGCATAATGCTTTGGGGATCGGTTCGCACATCCTCGGGGCTGCCGTGGTTGTACTGTTGGCCGCGCGGCTTGCAGTAATAACGGTAAGGTTTTACCCCGGCGAGCTGAATCGGCATTCGCTCTTTCTGCTGGGTCTGGTGGTGGGCCAGGCACTCTTGGGGACGGCAACCTTCTTTATCAAGAAGGAGAATTTGCGCGCTCCTCAGCCGATCTTCGAGTACGTCTGGAGCTCTACGGCTCACGTTGCTTTGGGCGCGCTCATTTTGGCCTCTGCACTGTTGCTCGCTTTGAGAATTCACAGGCGATACCCAGGGGCGAACATTGGCCGCAAATGGACCCGAATGATGGAAATTGGGGACCATGGAAATTGGGAACAGACTACTTAATTCCCCCAATTGCGTTTGTGTGTCACTGTGGTACTGACACTGTAACGGTGACACAACGCCTCCGCTGGGCTGGTCCCAGCGGAGCGAGAGATTGTGCACTAACAGAGAGTCTGTAAAAGGCGGCCTCCGCCGGCCCTGTTCCGGCGGAGCCAAGATTGCCTGCTAACACAGACTCCTGTTGGTGAAAGTGCGCGCAGTATCGCCAGCAATTTGAAATGGAGCGTCGAACCATAGTGATCAACTTCGTCTCCACCGGCACGAGGCCGGTGGAGACCGATAATTCTAGTTTTTTCGCTTTTAGTGAACAATCTTCTGCTCTGCTGGGACAAGCCCAGCGGAGGCATAAGTGTCCAAAATCCAGAGACGCGGGATGCCGCGCCTCTATGACCCGCATTCATTGGCGGCCGCTAACTAGAGATCTACTTGTCAAAACGACTTAGTAACGAGCAAATAATTTCCGCGCCCCCCAGCATTTGGGACATCGGACGGCTGCAATTGGCCGATTACGTTGAGCTGACCAAGCCGCGCGTCACTACCCTGGTGTTGATTACCACGGTCGTTGGCTTTTATCTCGGTTCCCGCGGGCCCATGAACCTGCGGCTGCTCTTGCATACGTTGACGGGGACGGCGTTGACCGCGGGTGCCGCCGCCGTCCTCAATCAGTTTCTGGAGCGAGCCACGGACAAGATGATGCGGCGCACCGAAAACCGCCCGCTCCCTGCGCGGCGCCTGGAACCGTCCAGCGCGTTGATCTTTGGGATAATTCTTTCAGCAGCAGGTCTCGCCTATCTGGCATATCTAGTCAACGTTCTGGCATGTTTTCTCGCCCTTGCGGTCCTGGCGAGCTATTTGTTTGTTTACACACCCTTGAAGCAGAAAACATCTTTGTGCACGCTGGTTGGCGCATTTCCCGGAGCGACGCCTCCTCTGATCGGGTGGGCGGCGGCGACTGGAGAACTGAGCCTGAAGGCCTGGTCTCTGTTTTTTATTCTGTTTCTATGGCAATTTCCGCATTTTCTCGCCATTGCCTGGATGTATCGCGAGGATTACGAGCGCGGCGGTTTTCGCATGCTTCCGCTCGAAGACCGGGATGGTTTCGTTACCGGACAACAGATCCTGATTTACACCATGGCACTTATTCCGATCAGCTTGTTGCCGTCGGCATTGGGATTGACAGGTTTGGTGTACGTGTCGGGAGCTCTACTGCTCGGTTCGCTTTTCGTCTTTTATGGCTTCCGAGTAGCCCAATCACGCACTACAGGAGACGCGCGCAAATTGCTGAAGGCTTCCGTCGTTTATCTGCCGCTGCTGCTGGTTTTAATGGTCGTGGACAAGGCATGAACTGACGTTGGGTGTTGGGTGTCAGGTGTTGGGTGTTGGGTGTTGGGTGTTGGGTGACGGGTGTTGGGTGTTGGGTGTTGGGTGTTGGGTGTTGGGTGTTGGGTGACGGGTGACGGGTGTTGGGTGACGGGTGACGGGTGACGGGTATCGGGTGTCGGGTGACGGGTGACGGGTATCGGGTGACGGGTGTTGGGTGTTGGGTGTTGGGTGACGGGTGACGGGTGTTGGGTGACGGGTGACGGGTATCGGGTGTCGGGTGACGGGTATCGGGTGACGGGTGTTGGGTGACGGGTATCGGGTATCGGGTGACGGGTGTTGGGCAAACATCTTTCAATCTGTTGATATGAGTCTTTTCGGTGACTGATGCATCCGACACCCGAAACCTGACACCTGACACCCGTCACCCCTTACCTGACACCCGACACCCGATACCTGACACCCGAGACCTGTCACCCGACACCCGATACCTGACACCCGATACCCGACACCCGACACCCAACACCCGATACCCGTCACCCGACACCCGATACCCGTCACCCGACACTCGACCCGACACCCGACACCCGACACCCAACACCCAACACCCGTCACCTGACACCCGATACCCGACACCCAACAACTGACACTCAATATGATACCGATTCAAAACCTGCCGACGGTGAATGCCATCCTCAACGCCAGTAGCGCCATTCTTCTGGCCGTGGGCTACTTTTGCATCCGCAGTGGGAAAATCAGCGCGCACCGTTTCCTCATGGGATCAGCTTTTTGTTCTTCAACGCTCTTTCTAATTTCCTACCTGACCTATCACTATTACGCCGGTTCCAAGCATTTCCAGAAGTCCGGCGTGATTCGCTCCGTTTATCTGTCTATTCTCTTCAGCCACACGCTTCTGGCTGTGATAATTGTTCCGCTGGCACTAATTACCGTAAGCCGAGCTCTCAGGGGAGATTTTCAAAAGCACAAGAAAATCGCTCGCTGGACTTTTCCACTCTGGATGTATGTTTCCGTCACCGGCGTTATCGTATATTGGATGCTGTACCGACTCTAGGTTCCGAGTTTTACTTTGTCCGTTGTCAGTGGTCAGTCGTCCGTTGTACCTCTGGACGAAGCCCGTTGTGCGCAAAGCTGACTCTCTAGGCAAACCACTTTATGGCGACGGTCCAGTGACAAGGGACAAAATACAAACTTGAAACTAGAGAAATGCAAGCCAATCCCAGAAGAAGGCGTTTTCCCCTAGCTTTCGCGGCTCTTCTGTTCGTCTTCGTGTTGATCCCCTATCTTTTTTGGCGTGGGACATGGTTCGGAACCAAACTGACTCAGTCCCAAATGCGCCAGTATTTGGCCGACAAAGACAAGCCCCGAAAAGTACAGCACGCACTGGTGCAAATAGAAAGGCAAATGGTAGATGGAAACTCTGACGTGCGGCGCTGGTATCCGGAACTTTTAAAGTTGAGTGACCACGCTTCAAAGGAAATTCGAATCACCGTCGCCTGGGTAATGGGGCAGGATGCAGCTTACGCTCCGTTCCATCAGGCGCTTCTGAAATTGCTGCGTGATGAGCAACCGATGGTTCGCCGGAACGCGGCTTTGTCCTTGGTGCGTTTTCACGACCTTTCGGGAAAGCAGGAGATTCTCTCCATGCTTCGTCCTTATTTGGTAGCCGCCCGCTCCGGCGGAACAGCAACCATACTGGTGTCAGTGGGTGATCCCTGCGCACCTGGAAAGCTGTTGGCCAGGATTCAAAATGCTCAAGGGACAGACGACGTGCAGGCGCCGATTCCCGGATCGGTGGGCGAATTACTCACACATAACGGTGATTCTGTCGGCGCCGGACAGACGTTGCTTACCATTCTCTCCGATGAGAATCAAATCTGGGAAGCGCTGAGAGCTCTCTACTTGATCGGAAGCCCCGAAGATTTGCCCTATGTATCGAAATGCACATCAACGAACTATCCGGAACGAATCCAACGGCAGGCAAAGGAAACGGCACGAGCGATACAAAGCCGCGCGCGCTGACACGACTGATTATTGACCCCCTTCAATATTTCACGGCGGCTAATCCGCAGATTCGGCCTCTCTAATCTTCTTAACTTCCTTCTCCAGCGTCTCTCCAAAGATCACCCAGTTGCTCATGGCAAAACCGGCGCCTTGCTCCAGTTGGCGGTACGCCTGGACAATATGATCGAACGCCTGTGCTTTCATGCGGATGACTTGCTCTGAGTCCATGTTGGTCACCTCAAATTCAATCGCGCCACGGTTTCTGTCTGCGCCTTACCATCGCGACAAAGTCCAGGACACCTTACGACAAAATGGGGCATTCTTGTGATAATGTAAAGTCAACATGGCAGAGAAGAAATTAACTACCCGGAGAAAGAGGAAACCGCGGGAAATCGCGGTGATCAACGAATGCTGCACCGGCTGTGCCGGCTCTCCAGCCTGCCAGCCCTACTGCCCCGTCGAAAACTGCATGATATGGATCGAGGACGATCAGATGGCCGCTGGCCGCATCTGGGTCGATCCGATCCAGTGCATCGGATGCAAGAAATGCACCAGCAAGGGGCCGAACGGAACCTTTTTGGACGGCTGTCCGTGGGATGCTATCGACATGGTTCCGCTCGAGGATTACGAAGCAAAATACGGCGAATTGCCCTATTGAGCTCTCAGCTCTCAGCTGTCAGCCATCAGCTCTCGGCCATCAGATGTCAGCCATCAACCATCAGCCCTATCAATGAGATTCGTCTCCAGGGGCTTGATTCTGGGCTTCTTGGCTGAAAGCTGAGAACTGGCAGCTTCCTACGTACCAACCACCGAAAGAGAAAGTCCCAATATCAGAGCTGCCACTGCCAGCCAGAAGACATGGGGCCGGAAACGGTTCGGCACAATTCTTAAGTTAAAGACTGTGGTGCAGGCCAACAATAACAGGCCCAGTCCGGAGAATAAGAAGCCAACCCACCATAGAATATCCACAGGCTTCATGTGCGCCGACCTCGATTCGGAGTGCGCTGCAACCCAGGACGTCCGCGAAGCGGACCAATAGCAGTAGCCGGTGCCGAAGCGCGAAGCGCCAGGCACCCCCGGTCAACCATCCCCCATATCGCCCGAACCGCGCAAGTGGTCCCATCAGGTTCGGCAGTCATGGATGCCTCCGTCCCAAAGATAACGCTCGTCATAGGGAATTTACGAAGAAAAAATGAAGGAAAAATGAAGGAAAAAATAGGACCGCTTGCGCGGTCCGATTCCGTGTGGGGAATCGCTGACCGGGGGTAGCCTTGCGCTCCGCGCCTGGGCTCCCCCGGCTACTGTTGTTGGTCCGCTTCGCGGACAAGGAGAGGGCCTTCCAGGCCGTCTCTAACAAAACGTCCAAACCCGAGAGCCGGCCTTGCCGGCCACAGGCCGGCGCTAAAATTCCTTCACATGTTTTCATCAATAGGGATCTCTGACACGCGATGATTGATAGGTTGCTTGACCACGAGCTGAGGCATCGACCTGTTCCCTGATCCATTGGGCAATGCGAGGATCGGGGAGCAGAAACTGATCAGGAATCCTGTATCTCAATCCCTGAAGCGATTCCTCCAGTCGATCCTCTACCCCGCCCCGGGCGAGCAATACTGGTACGACCAGCGCAGTTCCTGTTCGGGCCGCCGCCGCCACCCGAGAGCGCAGTTGAGCCGTGGCTTGATTGCGAACCGCGGGGGGCGCATCATCCCTCATAGTCACCGCCTCGACGCGATGAAATCCCCCGTGATTTCGAATGAAGTCTGCCAGGCGATCCATTTTCTCAAGGCAGAGCCGGTTGTCTGCGTCGCCGTTTGGGCCGTGAGCAACTAATATGACCGTTTCGCCGCCCGCGCGCTCGCTGATGCTTCGGGCCCGATCCAGAAGTATCTCGGCCACAAGAGGATGATCGTCCAGCGCCGAAGTCATGTAAATGGGAACATGGCTCCGAATCGGCGAAAGATCCGCAGGTTGATCCGCCGCGTGGCCGGCATTGGGATCCTGCAAGCCATGCGACATGGTGTTAAACATTTCCAGCTCGGGGGGCGCCTGCTGGCGCAAGCCAAGAAGATAAGCGCTGGCCCGAATAATCGGGCTGTAGGAGGAAACATAGAGAGGGATCACCACGATGCTGCGTACGCCCCTGTCCTCCAAGGAAGATACGCCCTCGGCAATGGCGTTTTTGTGCGCCATTCCAAATGCTACCACGGTGGGAAAAGGGAGCCGGGCGGTCAGTTCCTCAATCCGGCGATTCCAGTCTTCCTTGTGACCATGCGCCAGAATTAGAACACCGTTTTCGGGTAAACCGGCCGGAGCGGCGCCTAAAAGTGCGTTCGAGCAGAGAAAGAATAAAACAATGATTAATTTGAGCTTCATAAGTTCCAAAATGTAAGAATCAGTAGATCATTCTTCATCCCTAGATATTTTACAACAAGTCCTTTGAACCCGAACCGCATGCACTGGGGCAGTCACTTGAGAGCCGGCCGGAAAACCGGCTCAAGCCCATCGAAGGCGGGCCCTGTAGTTTGGACATTTTTTGAAACGAGAGGTCGAGTTAAAGCCCGCCGAAGGCGGAGCAGAGACGGCCCTCAGCCCGTCTCTCCGCTCCCAACATGTAGAAACTCCAAAGCGGGCTGGCGGGAGTGTCCGACTTCACAACTGGCCGCCATTCATGTTCGGTAGCTCGCGTTGATATCGACGTACTGGTGCGACAGGTCGCAGCTCCAACAGGTGGCGTTGGCGTCACGCAGGCCAAGATCGATCGCAATTTCAATTTTTTTCTTCTTCCACACCGAAGTGAAAACCGAATCAGGCAGGTATTTTAAGACTCCTCCTTCGGCTACGACTTGGCCATCGATCGCCAGTTGGACACGCGAACTGTCAATGCGCTCACCGGACGCGCCCGCGGCGCTCAATACCCGTCCCCAATTGGGATCATGCCCGTAAATGGCTGTCTTGACCAGATTCGAACGGCCGATGGAACGGCCGACATTCCTTGCCTGCTCGAAAGACCTAGCGCCGGTAACCCGGATTTCCAGTTGATGGGTCGCTCCTTCGCCGTCCCACGCGATCTTTCGCGCCAGCCTCTGACAGACTTCCAGCAGAGCAGCGCGGAAGTCGTCCTCGCATACCTGGTCTTGGAGGTGAGACGACACGGCAGGCTTCGACGCGGGGATAAGGGAACGCGGCGACAGGGAGTGTCGCGACGCGGGGACGCGGGGACGCGGCGATGCGACGATGGCCCCCGTGTCTCCGTGTCTCCGTGTCCGCGAGTCTATCCGCCCGCTGGCTGGTTCCTCCATAACCTCAACCCCAGAGGCGCCGTTGGCAAGCAAGATGACGGTATCATTAGTCGAAGTATCGCCGTCGACGGTGATGCAGTTAAACGACCGCTCCACGCACCAGGTCAGACACCGCTGCAGCATTGCCGGTGATATCGCCGCGTCGGTTGTGATGAACGCCAACATTGTGGCCATGTCCGGATGGATCATCCCGGCGCCCTTTGCAATGCCGCCAACGCGTACCGCTCCGCTGGCGGCTTGAAACGCGATAGATTCAATCTTAAGGACGCTATCTGTTGTCGCGATGGCCTGCGCCGCTCGCCTCGCCTGTTTGCGGCTGAGGCGACTGACACAGACCGGAAGCTTTGCGATGATTCTGTCGGCCTGCAGCGGCAGACCGATAACCCCGGTAGAGCAGACCAAAATAGAGGATGGGGGCAGGTCCAGGCTCCTTGCCAGCGCATCGACGGTGGAGCGGGTATCCTGCAGGCCCCGTTCTCCCGTGGCTGCATTGGCACAGCCCGAATTGGCGAGAATCGCCCGAGCGCGGCCTTTGTTTTTTTTCAAATGTTCACGGCTCACCGTGACGGGCGCCGCCGCGCAGCGGTTGCGCGTAAAGCAGGCAGCGGCGCTGGCCGGCCGGTCAGAGACAATGATAGTCAGATCGAGGCCGGCTTTCTTGAGACCCGCGCGCTCAGCGGCGGCCAGGAAGCCTCGAGCCGCGCAGATGCCGCCGGGGCAATTTCTCCAAGGAGGTAGAGACACAGAACTGTTCACCTGTAGGCCTCAAATCAGGGCCAACTAATGACCGTCTACCGGTATGCGCTGCTTCTGTTGTCGGCAACAAGCATGAATACAGTGTTCTGTTCTTCGTCGATTGTGTAAAAGAAGCGCCACTGGCCGACGCGGTATCTCCATGTCGACGGCTCCAGACGGCGAAGGCGCTTAATATTCGGGCCGAACCATGGATTCTGGACCAAAACTGGATAAACGTGGCCGCGCAGCTTCTCGCGAATACGCTGGCTGGCAGAAAGGCCCAATTTCTCCAGGTCTCGCTGGAACTGCTTAGTCTCGAAAATCCTATAGGCCGCGGACAAAGGCGCCCTTCCGCTTCCTTGCCTGGAGGTGTCCGGATCTGAGACGCTTCAATAGATCAGGATCGGAAAGAATGTCACGCGTTTCAATATCATCGACGAACTCACTATCTTCCAGATGGCGAAGAGCTGCAGTCTCGATGAGATTTGCTAGAGACCGCCGCTCGGCAGCCGCAGCAGCCTTCAACTTCTTATAAGTTTCCTCATCCAGCCTCATCGTTATGGTTCTAGTCATCACCTGCACCTCGCATCAAAGTGAATATAAATGAATGCAAACGAAATGTCCAGGGGACTAGGAGGATAGCAAATTGGTCTTGAACGAGCCGCGCAAATGCAATCGGTCTGGCGCTAGATGCCAGTATGCCGGCGGCGCGCCTCGACGCCTACCTCGTAGACCAAGGCAACTTCGTTGCACTGGTCTCTCTTGGGGCAGCCGGCGCATTCACTGAGCACTTTCTCCGGCAGGGCGCTGTGCGGTACCATCCGGAAATTCAGCTTACGAAAGAAATCCGGCACCAGGGTGAAGGTATAAACGCGCTCCAAGTCGTATTCCGCCGCGTCTTCCAGCAACGCGTGTACAATCCTGGCACCCAGTTTCCGTTTCAGGAATTTCTCAGACACAGCGAGCGACCGCAGTTCCGCCGTATTCATGCTATACAGATGCAAGGCGCCACAGGCGGCAAATTCGCCGTCTACTTCCGCTACCACGAACTCGCGCAGCGTTTCGCATAACTGAGTCCGTGTTCGAGGCAGCATCACGTTCTCCCGTGCGTAGCCGTTGATCAAATGCTCCATTGCCGGAACGTCGGACATGCGCGCCTTGCGAACAACCACGTCGCCCTGCCCGCCGACAGAGACGATGTTCGCCGGCGTTTTCTTGCGCGCCGCCTCCAGCGCGTTGCGCAGGCCAGAGATAAACTCATCCACGTGCTCAGTGCGAATTACCAGAGGTGGAAGCAATCGAAGCACGTTCCCCGCCGTGCAGTTGGTGACGATCCCGTCCTGCAACAACTGCCTTACCAGCGCCGGAACATCCAAGTCCAAGACCACACCCACCATCAGTCCCTCGCCGCGGATCTCCAGGATGGGGAACTCCTGTTGAAGCTCGGCAAGACGGGACCGCAGGTAGTCACCCATCTGCGCGGCATGAAGCATCAGGTTGTCACGCTCCAGTATTTCTAAAAAGGTCAACGCCGCCCGGCAAGCCAGCGGGCCTCCGCCAAACGTGGTGCCGTGATCCCCCGGCTGCAGCGCCCGCTCGGCCTTCTCGCCCACCAGAATCGCGCCCAGTGGAAGTCCTACCCCGAGGGACTTGGCCAGCAGAACGACATCGGGCAGAATTCCGGATTTCTGAAAGTAAAAGGGATATCCGGTCCTCCCTAACCCGCATTGGATTTCGTCCAGGATCATCAGCGCGTTGTGGCGATGGCACAGTTCACTGGCCTCTTTCAAATAATCGGGAGTCAGCGAAATGATTCCGCCTTCCCCCAAAATCGGTTCGGCGATAAAGGCCGCTGTGTCTTCATCGATGGCCTTATTCAGCGCATCGACGTCATTTGGGGGAACGAACTGAATACCCGGCAATAGAGGCTCGAAAGGTTTCCGATACTTCTCCCCATGAGTCAACGAAAGAGCACCCGCAGTTCTGCCATGAAAGGAGTTTTCCAGCGCCACAAACTTGATTTTGTCCTTGTCACCTCTTGAGTGCGCGCGGGCTATCTTGATGGCGCCTTCCACCGCTTCCGTCCCGCTGTTGGTAAAGAAGGCACGCCGCAATCCGGACATTCTCGCCAGTTTGCGCGCCAGCGGACCGGCATAAGGGTGATAGAACAAATTACTTACATGCAGTACGCGGGTTGACTGGTCCTGGATGGCGCGGGTCAGCTCAGGATGGTTATATCCGAGAGCGTTGACTGCGATGCCCGCCAGAAAATCGAGGTATTGTTTGCCGCTCTCTTCGTACAGATATACGCCTTCACCGCGCACCGGTTCAAAGGGTGCTTTTTTGAAGACCGGCAGATAGAACTTATCCTCGAGCTGCTGGGAAGAAAAATTACTGGTCATCGAATTTCGGTTCCTCGCGAATCTAACTTGGGCTCCAGCGCCCTCAACAGACTACCCTCGCCATAACCCGGCACGATGCGTACGCACTGTACCCCTTTTTCCAGGGCCATCAAACAAGACTTCAGCTTCGGAAGCATACCACCGCCGACAGCTCCCTGCGCGACCAGGCTGTCGACTTGATCTCTGGAGAGATTGTTGAGGCGATTGCCGCCGGCATCGAGTACTCCATCGACGTCGGTCAGGAAAATCAACCGGTCCGCCTGCAGGGCCGCGGCGCAGGAAGCGGCCAGCAGATCGGCGTTGATGTTGTAAAACTCGCCCCGCGCATCCGGCGCCAAGCTGGCCATTACCACAATAAGACCGAGCGCGTGCAGCTGCGCCAGCAGCCGGCCATCGACGTGTTCCACTTCGCCCACGTACCCGAGATCTGCTCCGCCGTACGCCTCGGACTCTGCCTTGCGCGCGGTGATCAGACCTGCATCGCCGCAAACTCCCAGTGCCCGCCCGCCCAGGTTCTGGATTTCCACCACCAGTTGTTTGTTGAGCAGGCCGCCCATTACCATCAGTGCGGCGTCGCGCGTCGGCGCATCCGTGACGCGCAGCCCGTGAATAAACTGCGAGGATATCCCGGCCTTTTCAAGGTAAGAGGTGAGTAGCTTGCCACCTCCATGAACCAGGAGGCATCGATGTCCCTGGTTATGAACGCGCATTAACTGTTCTAGAAGAGGTCTGCGCCGGGAAATCTCTGTCAGGAGGCTACCGCCTAATTTAATAACTAGTCTCATCTTTTTTGTAAGAGAAGGCAGAAAGCGGAAGGCAGGAGGCAGAAGGCAGGAGGCAGGAAGCAGGAGGCAGAAAGCAGGAGGCAGGAAACAGGAGGCGGGAGGCAGAAGGCGGGAGGCACGAAGCAGGAGGCAGGAAGCTGTTTGTGGGCGTTACATCTTGCAGTTTGCTTTCCGGTTCCTGTCTGCCACTTTCCACTATGCGTTCCGGCCATTGCATCCTACTTAGTATCTCTAGCGCCTGCCTTCTCCCTTCTCCCTCTGGCCTTCTGCCTTCTGCCTTCTGCACCCTGCTTCCTGCCTCCTGCTTCCTGCCTTCTGCCTCCTGCCTCCTGCTTCCTGCCTCCTGCCTCCTGGCTCCTGCCTTCTTCCTACTGCCGTCTGCTTTCTGCCTTCTGCTTTCTGCCTTCTCCCTCTTGCCGGCCACCGAGTGCCGTTCCCGTGAGTCCGGCCGCCTCGTCCAGCCCAAACCTTATATTCATATTCTGTATCGCCTGACCGGCGGCTCCCTTTACCAAGTTGTCGATAGCCGAAACCACCGTCATCATGCGCGAATCGCCATGGACAAACAACGCCATTTCACAACGATTGGTATGTGCCACCATTTGAACCTGGGGCAACACACCCGGCGCCAGCAACGTGACGAAGGGAGACCCTTTGTATTTCTCTTCATATTGCCGGCGCAAACCGGCTTCGCTTACGCCGACTTTTGCGCGGAAATAACAAGTGCTGAGGATTCCCCGATTCATCGGAACCAGATGCGGCGCGAACACGAACGGAATTCCATCTCCCACGGGTTTGCCCAGGCCCTGAAGCATTTCCGGGATATGGCGATGATTTCCCAGTTTGTACGCCAGACAGTTTTCGTTGATTTCGGCGAATATATAATCGGCGTTCCGGCCCGCGCCGGTCAGGCCGGACTTGCTGTCGCAAATCACTGGCGCTTCCCAGTCGATGAATTCGAGCGCCGGCAACAACGCCAGCAGAACCGATGTAGGGTAACACCCCGGATTTGCAATCAGCGAGGCGGCGGTGATTGCTTCCCGATGGTATTCCGACAGGCCATAGACGGCTCGCTCCAGGAGTTCGGGACACGGATGCACCAGCGAATACCATTCGCGGTAGAGCTTCTCGTTTTTTATACGAAAGCCGGCACTGAGATCGATCACCACCACATCCTGCTGCAGGAGCTCGGGTGCCAATCCCACGGCACTTTCAATCTCAGTGGCCAGAAACACCACGCCCACCTTCCTGAGGGCGACGACATCCAGCAACTCCTCAAGGAAATTCTCGCCGTACCGAAACGGGACAAACACATCGGCCGGAAGAGAGCA
Source organism: Acidobacteriota bacterium (assembly GCA_036505615.1). Lineage (GTDB taxonomy): Bacteria > Acidobacteriota > UBA6911 > JACQSX01 > JACQSX01 > DASXTB01. Next base: position 35,704 of record DASXTB010000111.1, on the reverse strand, counting down.
GACAAAGCGGCGCAACTCCGGCAAAGCTTTCCTGGAACCGGTGAGCAAGACGGGCTTCGCCACAGGATGTTGTTGCAGCCATCGCACTAGTTCCCTTCCGGAATAGCCGGTCGCGCCTATCACGGCCGCCCGCAGTTCGTGAACCATAAGATGCATATTTATGCACGAAAATGCATAAATATACAAGGAGTATTTACATCTTGCGTCGCGCGTATACGTTGCCATGCATCGCAGCCGCGGACCGGGCGCTACTGGAGAGACGCCCCGTGGGGCGTCTCCTGCACGATGAAAGATTGCGCGGGAGACGGCCCTCAGGCCGTCTCTCCAAAATGTCCAAACCCGAGAGCCGCGGAGCGGCGTCATTGGGTAGGCCCGCCCGTCAGGGCGGAAGTGAGGGTTAACCTAAAAATATAAAGCGCCGAAGGCGCGACATCGAAAGTCCGCAGGGAATTAGATTTGATTGAAAGCTGTCGGGAGGAATTGGCGGCCAATCTGCTAGAATTTCCGGATCATGGAGGAGAAATGCATTGGCTCGTAACGGCAATTTTTGGAGCGATGGTCCTGGGCGGAGGAATTTTTGGCTACACCAAGGCACGCAGCCGGATATCCCTGCTCTCGGGAATTGCCTGCGGCGGCTTGCTGATTTACGCGGCCTTCTTGATTCGTGAAAACCGATACTCTGGAGTGTTAGTTGCCTTGACTGTATCGGTGTTACTGGCGGCGATTTTTTCGCTGCGCTGGATGAAAACAAAGAAATTCTTGCCCTCTGGATTGCTGCTGATACTCTCACTGATGGAATTGATTGTTCTTTTCAGATTTTCCAAGTAAGCGCCGGCCTCCGGCCGGCATTTCCTTCTGCGAGATTCTTCAAAGGGCCGGCCTGGAGGCCGGCGCTACAATGAGATCAATCTTCAGCAAAAAGGGAAATTCAACAATTTGAATCACCACACGAGAATTTGAATCGCCAATCTCGGCCTTGTGACGTTCTTTTAAGTTCATTCCTGAGTCGAAATCGATATAATCTGCGCTTTGAAACTTCTGTGGAGGTGCACTTTGAAACTGCTGCGAATTGTTTCGCTGCTCTGTGTTTTCTGTTTTGCATTCGTTGCCTTGTTCCCTCAATCTCAGGCAACGACCGGACAGGTGACTGGACAGGTCAGAGATTCTTCGGGCGCGGTTCTGCCGGGAGTATCGGTAAAGATCTCCAGCGCCGACACAGGCTACGCGCGTGAAGTAGTAACCAATGACGAAGGTATCTACACCATTCCCTTAATTCCACCGGGAAAATACCAACTGGCTGCCGAACTGTCGGGCTTTCAAAAGGCCCTGGTTAATGACATCGTGGTCACGGTCGGCTCCAGCCGGACTATCGCGGTGACGCTTCAGGTCGCCGGCGCTACCGAGAGTGTAATTGTCAGCGCCGAGGCGATAGTGGAGACCACAGCTCCCAATGCCAGCGCTACGATAAACAACACCGCTATAGATAATCTTCCCATCAACGGGCGGCGTTTCCAGGACTTTATCACGCTCACTCCCACGGCCCAAGTCGACACCCAGCGCGGACAGATTTCGATGTCGGGGCAGCGCGGAATCAACTCCAATATCAACGTCGACGGCGCGGATTACAATCAACCGTTCTTTGGCGGAATTCGCGGCGGTGAGCGATCCAACACCGCATATACCATCCCACAAGAATCGATCAAGGAATTTCAGGTCGTTGCGGCCGGATACTCAGCAGAATTTGGTCGTTCCACCGGCGGCGTAGTCAACGCAGTCACCAAATCGGGGACCAATAACCTTCATGGATCAGCCTTTTATCTCCTTCGCCCCAAGAAATGGGCCAAGAAGAACGCCTTCGACCAGGTCGCGGCGCCCACTCAGCATCAGTTCGGCGGATCGTTCGGCGGCCCGATCGTGAAAGACAAGGCGTTCTTCTTTGCGGCGTACGAACAGCAGCGAGTGCGGAACCCGAGGGCGGTCCTCTTTGACAACCTTACCAACTTCGTGCCGACGGCCAACTCCAAGGAAGCGTTTGATTTTTACAAATCGCTGGAGACTCCCTTCACCCAGACCAATGACGCCAAGGCAGTGACCGGCCGGTTTGACTATCAATTTAACGAGGAGCATCGATTCAACGTCCGCTATGGCTGGAGCGTCAATAACGCACTAAACGCCAACGCCACTGGTAACCAGCTATTCCCCACAACCGTCAGCGCTCTTTCCAACAACGGGACCGAGAGGGACGGAACAAATACTGTGGTCGGCCAGCTGACCAGTATTTTCAGCAGCCAAGTGATCAACGAAGCCCGCGGCCAGTATTCGCGCGAGAAGAGGCCCCGGTTGGCCAATGCTCTTCAGCCCAACGTCACCGACAATATCGGGCGCTTCGGCACGGTGAACTTCCTGCCGACTACTGAGCTGGACTGGCGCGCGCAGGGAGCCAACAACACAAGCGTGATCGCCGGCAATCACAGCGTTAAGATAGGAGCCGAAATCAACCACACCTTCGCAAACCAGTTCTTCGCGTTCAACCAGTTTGGCGTGTTCAGCATCTCCGGGACTAACACGGAAACGATTCTCGACACCCTGGGGGTAGGGGGATCCATCCCCAACCGCTTTGACAGCACCACTGTTTCCTACCTGCACGCGATCGGAAACGGCCAGTTGGATCTGCGCCTGACCGACGCGGCCATATTCGTGCAGGATGCATGGCGCATCCGGCCCAACCTCACTCTCAATTATGGGCTGCGATGGGAAGGCGAGTTCAATCCCAATCCGGTTACTAACAACGCTTCGCTGCTTGCGCGCGTTCAGAATGTTCGTTTCCCGTCGGGTCACACTGTGGATCCTTCATTTATTCCGGACAACCGGAACCAATGGGCTCCCCGTATAGGTTTCGCCTGGGACCCGCGTAACGACGCCAAGACGGTCATACGGGCCTTCGCCGGAGTCTATTATGCCCGCAGCCCGATGTTGCTGTTCGCCGGACCGCTCAATAACTTCCGTCTACCGCCGGGAGATCTCTCCGTTCAGCTCCCATTCACGGTACCAGCGTCAAATCCCAACAACACCCTGTACAAGCAGTTGAAACTGATCGGCATTGATCTGAATCAATTCTCGCTTGGCAATCTCCCCAACATCACGCCCGAGCAGATCCAGTCGATCGCGCAGGCCTTGGGGCTCACTTCGTTTGACCCCTTTACGGGGGCGCAGCCGATCACGTGGGCGAATGATTATCGAAATCCCGAATCTTTTCAGTGGGGAGGCGGTTTCGAACATCAGTTGACCAGGGATTTGACCGTCGGCGCCGAATACAACCAGATAAACACCGACTATCTGCAGCGCAACCGCGAGCTCAACCTGCCTGTTCCCAGGATTCGCGCTGACGACCCGGCCCGGCGCCCCTTCTACGGGTTGCGCAGCGGGACAGCGCGGCCGGTTCCGAGTCTGGGGAGTGTTCAGGTGCGCGAATCAACTGCGCGCTCGCGCTACCAGGCCTTCACGGTCCGCACCAATTTCCACCGTTCCTGGGGGCAGTTTAATGCCTTCTACACCCTTTCCAAGTCGCTTTCCGACGACGACAACGAGCGCGATGCCGGAGGCGTCAGTTACGAAGATAATTACAACCTGCGTCCCGAATACAACTACGCGCGATTGGATCGGCGGCATCAGTTCCTGGCAAATCCGGTGATCTTTCTGCCCTGGGGTTTTGACGTTGCCAGCACCCTCAGGCTCCGTTCAGGAATCCCGGTGGATGCAGGTTTCGGGGCTGATGCGAATGAGGACAGAGGGGGGCCGGATCGACCCTATACCGCACCTGGGAAGCCGTTCAAGCGCAATGGATTCCGAAACCTGGCAACAAAAGAGATTGACCTGCGAGTGCAGAAGAGATTCACGTTCGCAGAGGAGCACAAGTTGATCTTCTCGCTCGAGTTTTTCAATCTCTTCAACTATGACAACATCGTGTTGTCCGGTGCCAGCCAGGTAACTAACTTCTGCGCTAGTCCCGTCCCGCGCGATTGTGGTTTCGGCTCGCCGAGCAACGTGAATTTCCTGCAGATCATCGACCACGATCCAAGTTCCCCCCGATTCAATCAGTTCCTGCTGGTGAACAATCCCGGCGCGCCCTTCCAGGCCCAGATAGGACTGCGCTATCAGTTCTGAGGAAGACCAAGGCAGGCAGCTGGTCTAACCGGCTGCCTGCAAACGATAAAAGTGAGTAAAATCCGTACTTCCAGGCACTCTCCGAGATCAAACCCTGCCCGTGATCGGAAAGAAAGTTTTCTTTGAACTTTAGATTTTGCGAGACATCCAAATAGGAAGAGATGTACTGTCTCTTAGATGGATGCTTTGCTAAACCCTTGAGGAGAATCTAAATGAGCCCCGATTGGAACAGGATTACACCGGAACCCGCCCGACAGGGGGAGCCGGAGCGTCCCACCTACACGCCGCCGAAGACTACGTATATTGACAAGCGAAGCAACAGCCACACGCCGCTGATTGTTGTCGCGATCGTCTTTGCCATAGCCTTGCTGGCGATGTTCTATCACTGGAACCAGCATGACCAGGAGTTACGAAAGGAACTAGCCGCCAACAGCGAGCTGATCGTAAAACGGCTGGACGATTCGGATACGCGGCTCGCCAAGCTTCAATCCCAGTTGACGGTGACACAGGAACGGGTAGGAGTGACGCAGCGAGACCTGGATCGCGCGCGCGGCCTGGCCTCCCGATTGAAATCGGAGCAGGAAAAGAATGTTCGCCAACTTTCTGAGGAAATATCCCAGAAGGCCAATACTCAGGATATAGCCGCACTGAAAGAAACCACTAACGCTCAAATTGGCGACGTATCTCAAAACGTCGGCGCCGTTAAAACTGAAGTAGGCGCCGTTAAGCAGGATCTGGGGACGGCGAAAGCAGACCTGGACCGCACCAGAAAAGACCTGGCTAGCCTGAATCTGCTCGTGGATCAGCACGGAAAGCTGATCGCCACCAATGCGGAAGGCTTAGAGACTCTGCGCATGAAAGGTGAGAGGGAGTATTTTCAATTCACCCTGAGCAAGCGCGAGAGACTGAAGCCGGTGGGAGACATACGCCTGGAACTTCGGGACACAGATTCGAAAAAGCATCGCGCCGACATTCGGATCTATATAAACGACGCAAAAGTGGACAAGAGCAAGGTATACGTTAATGAGCCGGTTCACGTCAAACAGGGTCGTGAAGGATTGGACTACGAAGTAGTCATCAACCAGGTGGTAAAGGACCAAGTCCGAGGATATTTGAGCGTTCCCAAAAACCGTTCTCTAGCGGCCACTGCTCCCAAGTCCTGAGGGCTAGCCGCGGATTAACGCGGATTGACGCGGATAACCGAGCACGGATCGTCTATTTGCGCCGGCACTCGGTATTGGTGTTCACTGTGTGAATTCGGGGCAAGGGGGGACGGGTACTTCAATCTGCCCCATCTGGATGTCCAATAAACTGACATAAAATATTTCCTACTCCGGCTTTTATGCGTCCGTTAGAGCCGAAGGTGTAGTGATTTCAAGCAAAGTTTGTGCCAAATCGGTGCTTTCAATCACACCGATGCTTTAAACTTCGGAGAGCTTTCGATAATTTCCAAATTCTAACCTCCAAGTAGGGACTCCAGTCTCGGCGGATTTCTCGTCCAAAGCGTCAAAGCGGCATCATTTGACTTCACAGGGAGCAAAAAGTTGACATTTCATCTTGCCTAAAGCGACCACGGAATTGTTGCCTGCGAGCCGGTCCCTCAGTTCCCATTTCGTGCGCAGTTAGAGCCTGGAGAGTACGTCCCAAAACCTCGCGAAGATTTGATAGACTAGTTCTTCACTCAACATCCTTTCCTTAAGGAGGAAATAAATGAGGAGATTGTCTTTTGTCGTCCTGTTGTCAATTTTCATGCTCGTCCTGATTGCTCCATCGCACACAGCCGCCGGCCCGAAAGCCAACCGAGGTTTGGCATCTGTCACTATCAATGGAAAGAAAATCTCTATTGACTATGGACAGCCTGAGATGAAAGGCCGGGATCTTTTGGGAATGGCTCCCGTGGGCACTGTCTGGCGCATGGGCATGAACGAAGCCACTGAACTGAAGACGGAGGTCGCTCTGAAGTTCAAGGACCTCACTGTGAAACCAGGCCAGTACACGCTGTGGGCCAAGAGAACGGGCGCTGATAATTGGAAGCTGATCGTGAACAGCAAAACCGGTATCTGGGGTACCGAGTATGACTCTAAGAGCGATCTTGGATCCACACCCCTAACCTCCACTAAACTTACTCCGCCGGTAGAGAGGTTTACCATCTCGCTGTCGGCGACCGGAAACAAAGGGACCCTGGAGATGAGTTGGGGGACCACCAAGCTCTCTGCCTCATTCATGGCTCAGTAAACAAAATTAGGGATAGACAAACTCAATTCCCACTTTCGATTTCACTGAAATAAGCCGTGCGGCTGTAGCGAAGTTGGGGATCGAGTAGTCTTTCCCCAATTTCGCCCTGGAATCCCATGAACTTCAAGCATCCAAATAGTTTTGGCGCACGAACCTCGCTGCAGGCCCGGGGGCAGCGCTATCAGATTTTCAGCCTGGACGCGCTAGAAAAGTCCCTCCGAATCAGTTTCTCTCGGATGCCTTTCTGCATGAAGATCCTGCTGGAAAACCTGTTGCGCAATGAAGACGGCCGGTTCGTCAAAAGAGAAGATATCGAAACGATGGCACGCTGGGATCCCAGCCGAAAGCCTACAAAGGAGATCGCATTTCGACCCGCGCGTGTTCTCCTGCAAGACTTTACTGGGGTTCCAGCAGTGGTGGATCTCGCAGCCATGCGCGACGCGATCGCGCGGCTGGGAGGCGACCCAAAAAAGATCAATCCGCTCCAGCCGGTGGACCTTGTCATCGACCATTCCGTTCAGGTCGATCAGTACGGATCCAGAGAAGCATTCCGATTCAACGCCGCAATGGAATCCAACCGCAACCGCGAGCGATATCAGTTCCTCAGATGGGGCCAGACGGCATTCCAGAACTTTCGCGTAGTCCCGCCGGACACGGGGATCGTGCACCAGGTGAACCTGGAATATCTCGCGTCTGTAGTTGTCCAATCAAGGCAAAACGGCGACGCTTGTGCTTATCCGGACACACTGGTGGGCACCGACTCGCATACCACCATGATCAACGGCCTGGGCGTGGTCGGATGGGGCGTGGGTGGCATAGAGGCGGAAGCCGCCATGCTGGGCCAGCCGATCTCGATGCTCATCCCCGAAGTGGTCGGATTCCGGTTAAACGGAGCATTGCCAGTAGGAACTACTGCTACCGACCTGGTTCTAACGGTCACCCAGATGCTTCGCGGGAAAGGAGTGGTGGGTAAATTTGTGGAGTTCTATGGCCCGGGCATTTCGAGCCTGAAAGTCGCCGATCGAGCGACCATCGCCAACATGTCGCCGGAGTACGGAGCCACTATCGGTTTCTTCCCGGTCGACGAAGAAACACTCCATTATCTTGCTTTCACGGGAAGGGATCAGTCTCTGGTAGATCTAGTGCGAGCTTATTGCACCGAACAGAAAATCATTCACACCATTGAGACAGCAGAACCTCACTTCTCCGACACGCTGGAGCTGGAACTGGGCAGCGTAGAACCAAGCCTGGCAGGGCCCAAGCGCCCGCAGGACCGTGTCCCGCTCAAGCAGTCAAAGCATCTTTTCCTGGAGGCACTGCACTCGGCGCTCGACGGAACTAACGTGAAACCCAACCAGCAGACAGTAATGCGATGGACCGGCGAAGGGGGCACCCCTCAGCCCGTTTCGTCAGAAAGCAGTGTAGCTGTCGTGGAGCCGGAAGCACGGGATTCTGTTCCGGTAGAATACAACGGGAATAAATTCTCTCTCACCCATGGATCTGTGGTAATCGCCGCCATTACCAGCTGCACCAACACATCCAATCCTTCGGTGATGATCGGGGCCGGACTACTCGCCAGGAAAGCCCATGCTCTGGGTTTAACCGCAAAACCATGGGTCAAGACCAGCCTCGCTCCCGGCTCTAAAGTAGTGAGCGATTACCTGGACGCCTCGGGTTTGACCCGCGATCTGGAAGCCACTGGTTTCTATCTGGTAGGGTATGGCTGCACCACGTGCATTGGCAATAGCGGCCCTTTGCCGGAGCCGATCGCCAACGCCGTAGATGCAGGCAAACTGGTTGTGGTGTCTGTTTTGAGCGGGAACCGGAACTTCGAAGGACGCATCAACCCGCACTCGCGCTTTAACTATCTTGCATCCCCTCCGCTGGTGGTCGCCTACGCTCTGGCCGGCAGGATGGACATCGATTTTTACAACGAGCCACTGGGAGAATCGACTTCAGGAAAACCAGTGTTCCTGAAGGATATTTGGCCCAGTCCGCGAGAGATCCAAGATACGACCCTCAAAACATTGCGAAGCGACATGTTTTCCAAGCAGTACTCCAACGTATTTGAGGGAGATGAGCTTTGGAAGTCGATGCAAATTGCTGAAGGGGATCTCTTCGCATGGAGAGAAGATTCTACCTATATAAAGAATCCGCCGTTTTTCGAAGGGATGACGTTAGAGCCGCCGCCGTTAAATGACATCCGTGACGCCTGTGTGCTCGCGATGCTGGGGGACTCGGTGACCACAGACCACATCTCCCCTGCCGGGTCTATCCCGGCAAGCAGCCCTGCCGGCCGTTACCTGATCGAACACGGCGTTGAGCCAAGAGACTACAATTCTTACGGCGCCCGCCGCGGCAATCATGAGGTGATGCTGCGCGGGACATTTGCAAACATCCGGCTGCGAAATTTGATCGCGCCTGGAACAGAAGGGGGGTTGACCAAACATCTGCCCGATGGGCAAGTAACCACCATTTATGACGCCGCCATGCAGTACCAGAAGGAGGGCATTCCGCTGGTCGTCATTGCAGGAAAGGAGTACGGGAGCGGTTCTTCTCGCGACTGGGCAGCCAAGGGAACCAGACTGCTTGGGGTGCGAGTGGTGATTGCAGAGAGCTTCGAACGGATTCACCGCAGCAACCTAATCGGTATGGGCGTTCTTCCCGTGCAGTTTCAGCAGGGCGAGAATCGCGAGTCTCTGGGATTGACGGGCCTGGAAACGTACACCGTTGAGGGCATCGCATCAGGAATTGCCCCCGGGGGCAAGTTAACGGTCAGAGCTCGCTCCGAAGACGGATCCGAAAAGCCGTTCGAGGTCATTGCGCGCGTTGACACCCCGGAGGAAGCCACATACTTCCGTCACGGTGGCATTCTGCACTACGTTTTGCGCCAGCTGCTTCGGGAAGGGACTTGACGGGGTACATTAAGCACAGAAGAGTCCCGGATGATCAAAGACTTACTTTCGCACGGGCTCAGCCGCTCTGAAGGAGCGGCCCTGGAGTTTGGACATTTTGGAGAGACGGCCGGTGGGCCGTCTCCCGCACAATCTTTCATCGTGCAGGAGACGCCCCACGGGGCGTCTCTCCAATAGCGCCGCTTCGCGGCGCCTAGCCGCTCTGAAGGAGCGGCCGTAGCATAGCCAGGGGTGAGTGCTTTTTGCGAACCCCTGGTTTTGAGGAGTAATATCGGGACCGCCCCCTGAGGGGCGGGGGGCTGGAAATTCTTTTCGTAAGTCCGCCATCTCTGGTGATTCCTCCCGCCCCGTCGGGGCGGGCATGATATTTTTGGATCCGTTGTCCAGGGGTTCGCAAACAGCGCTCACCCCTGGCTATGTTCCTGCCGCTCCTTCGGAGCGGTCGACTCAGCAACTACGTCGGTTGTACTCTGAAGCACTGAAGTGCTGGGCTTCGCCCGCGTTCGGCGAGCTGGGGATTTGGGCGACACGCCATCCGTGGGACCTTCGCGAATCTCAGTTCGAGAAGCTTGTGATGAATCATTCATCACAATACTAAGCATAAGCCATGGATGAAAAACGAAAAGTCGTACTCGTCACGGGCACGAGCAGCGGCATTGGCCTGGCCACGGCTCGCCTGTTCTCCAACAACAGCTTCCAGGTGGCCGGTGTGAGCCGCCATCCTGACTACACAAAAGGGCTGCAGCAGGAAATCTCGAACTTCAAGTCATTTCCGGCAGACCTAACGCAGCTGGATCAAGTGGAAAACCTGGTCGACGACGTCGTGAAGAATCTCGGCAGATTGGATGTTCTAGTCAATGCCGCTGGGATTCTGCGATCAGGCACCATTGAGAACACCTCACTACCGGATTGGGATGAGATGATGCAGATTAATGTTCGCTCTATATTCTGGCTGATGCAAAAATCGCTCCCGCACCTGGAAAAAACGCGCGGCAACATCGTCAATGTTTCCAGCGTCAATGGCCTGCGTTCGTTCCCCGGAGTCCTCGCTTATTGCGTCAGCAAGGCGGCGCTTGATCAATTGACCCGCTGCAGTGCCCTGGAGCTCGCTGCCAAAGGAATTCGAGTCAATGCCGTCAACCCCGGTGTGACTCGGACTAACCTTCACCGCGCTGGAGGCATGAACGAGGACCTATATGCCGCTTTCCTCGAGCGCAGCAAGACGACACATCCGCTGGGGCGCGTCGGCCGCCCCGATGAGATCGCCGAACTGATTTTCTTTCTTGCCTCCGATAAGGCCAGTTGGATCACCGGCGCAACCTACAGTATTGACGGAGGGCGGGCGTTAACCTGTGCTAGATAGGTATTGGTCTCGAGTGCCGGGTGTTGGGTGTCGGGTGTCGGGTGTCGGGTTTCGGGTTTCGGGTGCCGGGTGTCGGGTGTCGGGTGTCGGGTGCCGGGTGTCGGGTGTCGGGTTTCGGGTGCCGGGTGTCGGGTGCCGGGTGTCGGGTGTCGGGTATTGGGTCTTAGGTATTGGGTCTTAGGTATTGGGTGCTGAATCACGTGTTGGGTTCCAAGTTTAGGATAACCTGAAGGGCGTTAAGCCCAAAACCGAATACCCGACACCCAATACCCGACACCCGACACCCGGCACCCGAAACCCGACACCCGACACCCGGCACCCGACACCCGGCACTCGACACCCGGCACCCGAAACCCGAAACTTCCTTTATGCGCGTCACCGAAGAACGATTCCGGGAGCTGGTCCAGCGAGCTATCGACTCTCTTCCTCCAGAATTTCGTTCCAAGCTCGATAACGTTGAAGTGATAGTGGAACAGGAGCCTACAAGGGAGCAACAAGGAGCCTTCCGCGGAATGTTGCTTGGCTTGTATCACGGCGTGCCACAGCCGAAGCGCTCCACTTTCATGGCATTTATTCCCCCAGATGTGGTTTTTCTGTTTCAGAGAAATATTCAGCGCATTTGCCGCACGGAAGAGGAATTGGAACGGCAGGTGCGGGCCACGCTGCAGCATGAAATCGGACATCATTTCGGAATGACAGAGGAAGATCTTCGCGATATCTGACCCGAACCTTCTGCAGGTTTGTGGGTTTGCCAGTTTATAGGTTTACAGGTTGCAGGTTGGCAGGTTCCAGCTCCGCAAGTTGGCAAACTTGGCAGTATAGGTAACCCTTCACATCATCACTTCCGCCTGATAGTCCGGGGTTTAAGCATGATAGAATTCCTCCTCGCGATGCCGAGAAGCAAGGGCTTACTCAGCTTTGAGGAGATCATTTCGAGCTTCGACTTACCAACCTGCTAACCTGCTAACTTGTAACCTGCTAACCTGTTGACTTGCGACTTGTTGACTTGCTGACGTGTGACTGAGAACGCAATTCGTGGAGAAAAAGATCGAACGCGATGTTGAGGTTTTAGTACAGACCCCGCGCCGGGCTGCGCCCATTCCGGCCACGCGGCGCATGTTCAGCGCGCTTTCCAGCCCCAATTATCGATTGATCTTCTTTGGATCGTTCCTTTCAAACGTCGGCACTTGGTTGCAAAGGGTAGCCCAGAGCTGGCTTGTCCTCACCCTGAGTAATTCCGCGTTCTATTTGGGTCTAGACGCATTTGCCAGCGATATTCCGCTGCTGCTGTTCTCACTCTTGGGGGGAGTGGCGGCCGACCGCGTAGACCGCAAGAAGCTGCTCGCATGGACGCAGGCAGCCCAACTGGCCCTGGCCGGAATACTAGCCATTCTTGCCTATGGCGGCTGGATCCGGGTCTGGCACATCATCACGATTTCCTTTCTGTTCGGCTGCGTGCAGGCTGTCAGCGTCCCCACTTACCTTTCATTTATGCCCACACTAGTTCAACGCCCAGTGCTGCCCAGCGCCGTGGCGCTCAACAGCATGCAGTTCAATGTCAGTCGCGTCATCGGACCGGCAATTGCAGGGATCCTTTTGCTCCATGGCGGAGCCGCCTCCTGTTTTCTTTTAAACTCCATCAGTTTCCTTGCCGTCATCATAAGCCTGGCATGGATGCGGCACATTCCCAGCCCGCTCCGCCGGAATACTTCCGTGACGAAAAGCGTACTTCAGGGCGCCGAGTATGTGCGACGTCATGACCTCCTGCAGTACTATCTGCTTTCTGTCTTTATCTTTTCGTTGGGAGCATCTCCGCTTATTACGCTGCTGCCGCTTTTTGCCCGTGACGTCCTCCACGCCGGGGCGAGCGGATTCAGCCAATTGTTGTCTCTCTTTGGCGCGGGCGCCATCATCGGAGCGCTCTGGGTGGCTGGAGCGGCTGAGTTGAAAAGAAAAGTGGATCGCGTTTTGATAACGATTTCTATCTTCGTGCTATGTACCTTCATGTTTGCGCTGTCGAAACAACTGGTCACTTCTTCGGCCATCGTCTTGGCAGCCGGCGCCAGCATCATCGCGTCGAACGTTATGCTCAACACAATGGTCCAAAATGAGTCACCGGGCCCGTTGCGAGGCCGGATCATGAGCATGTATGGGTTGGCTTTCCGTGGAGGGATGCCGCTTGGAAGCTTAATGGCCGGCTTAGTTGCTCAACGTTGGGGAGGACCGACAGCGGCGACAATCCTGGGTCTGATACTGGCGTTGTACACCGGGATCTTCACCTTGCTTTTCAGAAAGCGCTTCCGGAAGTAAGGGCCGGATTTTTCCACTCCGGCTGTAGGGGCGGTTCGTGAACCGCCCGTCGGAGCATGCCGATTTCGTTGTGAGACGGGCGGCTCGCGAGCCGCCCCTGGAGTTTCTACATTTTCTCATGCTGCAGTGCGCTTCAAACCACGGCTTCGTCCGCGAAGCGGACCCTAGAGTTTGGACATTTTGGAGAGACGGCCTGAGGGCCGTCTCCCGCACAATTTTTCATCGTGCAGGAGACGCCCCACGGGGCGTCTCTCCAATAGCGCCGCTTCGCGGACACGGGCGGCTCGCGAGCCGCCCCTACGGATGGCGATGAACGCGCTGACTTATTTCACCAACTTCATCTTTATTTCGATTGGCTGGATCGGGGTTTCTCCATTCACAGGAACTGCGGCGATGGCATCGACCACGTCCATGCCGGAGACGACCTGTCCGAACACCGTGTACTTTCCATCCAGCTGAGGCTGAGGTTCGAGGACAATGAAAAAGGAATCCATGCCGCTGTCCGGGTCTGAAGCCCGGGCCATGGAGACGGCTCCGCGAACGTGAGGGCGAGTATTGAATTCAGCTTTCAAATTCTGTATCAGCGGGGCGTATTTCTGGGCGACTGGCTCTTTGCGTGACGACAACGAGCCCGCCTGAATTACAAATTTGGAGACCACGCGATGAAATGTCGTGCCGTCGTATAATCCCAATTGCGCAAATCGCAGAAACTGCCGCACGTGTTCGGGTGCCATATCGGGATAGAGCGCTATTTCAATATTTCCCAGGCTGGTTGCGACGACCACGCGGTATTTGGCCATCTCTTCCGGAGTTGCGGCAGCAAAAGGCACCGGCTCAGGTTTTGGGCGGTCCCGCAAAGAAGCCTTTACGATCTCCACGCGCTGCTCGATGCTTTGATCCTTGTCGGTGGGAAGCTGCGAGATCTTCTGCACTACTTCCATTCCTTCAACGACGCGACCGAAGGCAGTGAACTGGCCGTCCAGTTGTGTCTGATCGGTGACGCAGATAAAGAATTGCGAACCGGCGCTCTCCGGCTTGCCGGGAATCAAAACCGCCGAGACGGTTCCACGAAGGTGGGACATCTGGTTTACTTCCCGCTTCAGCTCGTTCAAGCCACCAGTTCCGTACTGGGCTCGCTTCTTTGGGTCCCGAGAGAGCGGATCGCCTCCCTGAATAATTCCGAATGGAACGGCGCGATGAAACGTGGTGCCGACATAAAACCCATTTACAATGCGTTCCAGGAATTTCTTCACGTGGTTCGGCGCGGCTTCGGGGAAGACTTCCATCACGATCGCCCCCATGGAAGTTTCTACAATGATCTGCTGCGCGGCGGGCGCGGGGAGTTGCTCGGCATCAATCACCGCCAATGCACCAAGGCACAAAGAGACGGTACGCAATACGTTTATCAAAGATTGTCTTCCGGGCGCTCTGGTGTTGCTGACTGGCATAATCTTCTCTCTCTCGGGCGACAGCCCAGTCCTATCTTGAGCCATTAAGATTGCACATCAAAAGGTTTGTCTCAGATAGATTGGCTGTCGCCCGCTCCGCTTCGCGGAGCGGACTTCCTTATTAGATTACATATCGACCTGGGCAACACTTCTTCACGCCCTCGACTTTGCGCCGGAACTCCCGCGTAGGCTCACTGGCCAAGAATCTTCCACAAGTCATAAACAATCCCGTAAGCCGTCTGTGTCAGGCCGGGATGAATTTCCGCAATGGAAATTCGTCCCATCAAATCAGTCTCAAATTCAAGCGCATTGCTGGTTCCTTCGATAGAATACATCAAATCTTCCGGCGCGACGGCGGACAGTTCCATTTGGCCACCGCCCGGATATCCGCGGCAGATTATTCTCCAACGCTTGCCGGCAGGCGGCGGCATAACATCGCCGTCAAGCGCGACGCGCGCAATTTCACCAAGTGCGACGGGCTGCTGCCAGAAGTGCTGCGCGCAGATGGCAATCTTCAGAGCCGCGTCCTTGCCTTCCAAGTCGTGCGACGGATCGCCTTCCGTCACTCCAATGCTGCGGCAGTAGTCGAGCGCGGTCTGGAAGCGTCGTCCCGATGCCACTTGGTCCAAGATCACATTGGTGGTGCTGTTTAAAACGCCGCGAAAGCTTTTCAGCCGGCATCCGGGCAGCATCCAGCGCGGAAAATCCAGCACCGGCACTCCATCCATCACTGTCGCCTTGAACAGGAACTGCACCTTTGCCGCTGCCGCTGTCCTCGCCAATTCGAAATAGCGGAGAGCCACCGGTCCTTTGTTGGCTGTAATCACGTGCTTGCCTGCCGACAGAGCGGCTTGCACATAGGGAAGCGTCGCGAGGAAATCAGTTGAGTCAAGGGAGGTCGTGTCAATCACCAGATGGGCCGAATGCCGTTCGATCCATCTGGTAATCTCCTCTGTGGTTGTGCCATCGGATCTTCCTGCAGAGATTGCAGCCGTCGCATTCCCTGCCGCAGGTAGCTGGCCAGGTTGCCCAGCAAAGGAAATTCCGGCCTCCTCGATCCCTCCGCGACGGCTGGCAATTCCGGTGATTCTCAGGCGCTCGGACCAGGGGAAATGAGTATCTTTCAACAAACGCAGCAGGGCCATCGCAACGTTGCCCCGGCCCAGCACGATCGCATCCATGGTTTTTGCACAAACGAAAGAAGCTGCGAAGGAGCGATCAGTGCTCAGCTCTCAGCTCTCGGCTCTAAGCTCTCAGCCAGCTACCAGTTGTCTGCCTTCCGCTTTCTCCCTTCTCCCTTCTCCCTTCTCCCTTCTCCCTTCAGCTTTCTCACGCCAGTTTCAGCTCCCGCACGGCACGGCCGGCGGCTCGAAGGTTGGCAAGTTTCATCTCCGAATACTTGCGCGATAGAATCACTCCCTGCGCGCCCCCTGCAAAAGCTGCTTTCACCGCTTGGTACACGTCATCTGGTTGCGTCTTCTTTTCGTTCGCGCCCGTTGGAATATCAATGTCAATTCCCGGCCAGATTTTCACATTTGGATTGACGCCCGCGACAGCTCGACGTGTTTCGCGAAGCACATAGTCGGCGCTCAGTCCATCGTGAGCGATTTGACCCAGGCGTTTTTCATTGGGGTACTGCTGCACGCTATAGATAAATTCCAGTGCCTGCTCAGGTGTTAAATCAGCAAACAGTGTAGAATTGACGTTTCGAACGTACTGAGCCATGCGTGGACCGCCGCAGTTGTTGTACATGACGACTTTCAGGTAATCCGAATATTTACTGAACTCCTTATAGTCCTGTTCTGCTCGATACAACGGCGAAAAGGAGTTGTTGTGCCAGACGTGCCAGCCAACCGGTGTTGCCGGTTTGATGGAGCGCGCGTGCTGGTACATCGCGCGATAAGTATCCTGCAGGCCGTTATTCCATAGTCGCTCCCACGCCAGTACTTCCGGATGAGTCACCAGAATGCGCCAGAAAGTGACGAAAGCGCCATCGGTGGGACGCCTGCCATTCTTCATTTCAGAGATCCACCGCTCCAGCGCAAGATATCCCTGACGCGCGCGATCAACATTAATGCCTTCTTCACGCGCGGCTTCCTGGCAGTAATTGCAAAAACACCCCACGTTGGCCGGATTTGCTCCACCCCCGTGGCTTGAGCCCAGAGCATTATTCAGCGGTCCCTGCCGCTCGCTTCCCCACATCAAGCCGTCGATGTCATAGGAACGGAGATAATCCTCCGCCAGGCCAAGCCAGAAGTTCCGCGCGTTGCGGTTGCGCATGCAGGTGCGTGTCGTCGGCTTGCCGTGCAGATCGATCTCGACGGCTTGGTCTACCCCGGCAACATCCTTGCGAAAGACATCCTCGAACCAGCAGATCACCTTCATCCCGCGGCGATGCGCCTCGGGCAGCACGTCGGCGATGACGTCGTAGTTGGGATGATCGGGCGCTTTCTCCGGCTGGATGCTGGTATTGCGGTAATATTGCGGATGCGGAGTAGCGAAATTTCCTCCGTGAAATTGGTCGTCGTATTCCTGCTTGCCATGATCGGGAAGCGGATTGGGGCGAGGCTGTCGTCCGGCGATGCCTCTTCCGTAAGTGAATGTCGCAAGGAACAGTGTGTTGACTCCCGCCATTTCCTGAAAGCCATCCAGCACCCTGCCGGTGCCCTCGTCTAGGAACGAAATGGCTCCCACTTGGATGCCGATCATGGCAGAGGATTTTTGAGCAGTGGCAAGAGGCCATTTCTCCATCGCCACGGCCCCCAGAGTTAAAGCCGATTTCTGCAAGAAACTTCTACGTCCTATCATTTTTTCCTCCAGATGATCTTGCTTAGAGTCGCCAAGGCCATAGGGTCGGCAAAGCCGCAACCCAATAAAAGCCGATCACGACCACGTTCACGAGCACGTCCATGCCTACGCGGACGAAGAATACACAATCGCTCACGATTCGATTGGTCGTAGTCGTGGACGTTGACGTGCTCGTGAACGTGAACGTGATCGAGCTCAGCGCCCAAATTTTGGCGAAAGCGGGGGATTTCACAGTGTTTTGATCACTTCTTACCTATCCCTGCCCTATCTCGCTCTACCAGAACACGTCGCAGAATCTTACCTGACGGGGATTTCGGAATCTGCTCGACGAACTCGATCCTGCGGATTTTCTTGTAAGGCGCGACCCGCGACGCGACAAACTGCATGATCTCTTCAGCGCTCGCTTGCGACTTCAGAACCAGGAAGGCCTTGGGCACCTCCCCCGCTTCCTGGTCGAGGCTGGGAATGACCGCAGCATCCGCGATCGACGGGTGCGATAGGAGCACGGCTTCCAGTTCTGCCGGCGCGACTTGGAGTCCTTTGTACTTTATCAACTCCTTGACACGGTCGACGATGTAGAAAAAGCAGTCTTCGTCTGCATAACCGATATCGCCTGTGCGAAGCCACCCTTGCGCATCGATTACCTGCGCAGTCGCATCCGGGCGGTTTAGATAACCTTTCGTCACCTGCGGGCCACGGACCAAGATTTCGCCTTTCTGGTTCGCTCCCAACTCGACGCCCGTCGCTGGGTCAACAATCTTGCACTCCGTGTTGGACACGCACGGCCCGACTGAGCCGAGTTTGATCCTGTGCGGATCTTCCGGGCTCAAGTGGGTCACCGGGCTGGTCTCAGTCATTCCGTAGCCCTGCTTGATGGCGCAACCGAGGCGCTGGGCGCAGCGGGCGGCAATTTCCGGACTGAGCGGCGCTGCGCCCGACATGATCATTCTCAGTTTCGAAAGCCGGTACTTTTCTATATCCGGATGGTTGGCCAGCGCCAGAACGATGGGGGGAACCAGATGCGCGTAGGTCACGCCGTAATCCTGCAGAACGCGAAGAAACTGATCCAGATCAAAGCGAGCCATGCAGACAATGGTTGCGCCCTTGTAGAGAGCATGATTCAGCACTACGACCATGCCGTAGATGTGGAAAAACGGCAGCACGCCAGCCAGCGTATCCTCGGGGCCGATGTGTCCCGCTGCATCCATCTGCCGCATGTTGGCCACCAGGTTGCGATGAGTCAGCATCACCCCCTTTGGCAGTCCCGTCGTTCCGCTGGAGTAAGGCAGGGCGACAACGTCTTCTCGGGGATTGATCTTCACTTCCGGTATCTGTCCGTTGCCTTCAAGCAGGTTTCCAAACGGTGTTGCCGTTTCGGCAGTTGTTCCGCCGAAGAGGAACACATCCTGAACCTTCCGGCTTGCAGCCGCTTCGAAAGCCTTCTCCAATAATGCCGGTGTAGTCACAAGATACTTTGCGCTCGAATCCCTAAGCTGCTTTTCGATTTCGCCCGCCGTGCAGAGAGGATTGATGGTGGTATTCACTCCCCCAAGCAGCGACACAGCGAGAAAAGCGACGGCATATTCCGGAAGGTTGGGACTCAAAAGGGCCAGCACGTCCCCTTTGTTAAAACCGCGCCGAGCCAGACTGGAAGCAACCGAGCGAACCTCTCTTTCCAGCTGCCTATAAGTCAGTGTTCGACCGCTCGCCTCATCGATCAGAGCAGGCTTCTCTCCCAGGACGCTAGCCTGTTGCAGCACAAAAGGGGTTAAAGAAATGTCCGGGATCTCAACGTCTGGATAGGGGCTGCGAAAAATCATGCTACTTGAGTTTGAACAGGAAGATTCCATGTCCTACTCCAGCCGGTTCATCATTGCGCGCCGATTGAAAGGCGAACCATTTCCCGTCGGGACTGACAACGGGATTCGACGCCTTGTAACCCTGGTAGTCGCCCCAACGCGTCATGCGCACGAAATCAGTGCTGTTCGGCTCCAGCTTCAACCTCCAAAGGTCGATGTATTTTGAGTTCTGACGATCTGCGCCCTGAGCGCGGCTGGATTCCACCAGAGTGTACCTACCATCCGGGTAGATTCCTTCGACTTCGTTGTACTCGTCCGGGACTTTCCTGTACACGGTTACTTTCCCCGTGTTGAGATCGACCCCCATCACATCGGCATAATGCGGCTGGCGATAACAGGTGTAGATCAACTCGGTATCGTTGTAACGAAAATCCTGAGCTTCCAAAGTGCACTCCGGCGCTTTCGCCCTGATCACTTCTTTCTTGTTCACTAAATTCGGCACGCCGTCTTTGTAGACGACATCGGCTGTGTACAGAACCGATTCCCCCTGCGCCAGGTGGTCCGGATACTGACCGTGAGTGTTTGCCCATGCAATCTTCATCTGCGTCCGAGAAGTCGCCACGCCCTCGGAGATCTTTTGATTCAGCGGGACAGGCGCAGTTTTCAAGTCTGCTCTAATGACCCACATTTCCTGATCCCGGGCGCGGGTGGCCTGAATATCGGTAAATTTTCGCGCACCAATCAGGAAATAGTCGCCATTGGAAAGGTAATGAACTCGGAGGAATCCTTCATGATGGAAATGTCCGGTCAACAGCCGGATCATTTTCGTCTGCAGGTCGATTTCAAAGGCGTCGCCGTAGCTCTTTTCCATGAAGGCGATGCGCTTGCCATCGGGCGAATAGACGGCGCGCTCGCCAAAGGCGGTCAGTTGGATGATGTGAGAGGGCAGGTTTTTCTCTGGGTCGCCGACTTTCTTGTCTTGAGCGCTGCAGAGCTCTGAATAAAGGAGCACGAACACGATCAAAAGATAGGCCAATTGCGGGGTGATCCATGGATTTAACCTTTGCATCGCTATCTCCTACCAGTTCAGGGGTCAGGTCTTCAGAATTTAAATCTAAATACAAATTGCACAGTTCGCGCGGATGACTTTCGGAACGGAGCCGAGAAAAATTCGCTGGATTCTGCAACGGGTGACCACACAGGGTCGCCCGTACAGATTGAATCAATTTTTCATACCTCCCCTGAAGGGGCGCAGTTCTGATTTTTGCACGTTTTCTCACGCTCGCGGTTCTGATTTGAGCAACAGTCTCGGAAGGGGGACGACTAGTTCTGCGTGCGGGCCCCTCGCCTCGCATCGCCTGCCTTCGATTTATTCTGTCGGCCTGACTTATTTGTACTTTGCATTGGGGCTTTCGGGACGCGGCCAGCATTGCCATCCGGACGAAGCGACGCGAGATATCTGGCGAAGCGCTCATTGAACAGCGCACCGGGGCGTTTCTCGCGCAGTAGACCCATCGCCTCTGCCCCGCTCATGCCAAGGTAAGTGAGTATCACGCCCGCCATCAGCGGAGAACGGTTCAAGCCCATGCAACAATGAGCCAGCACGGCACGTTTCTGTTGTACCATCTCGGCGGCGAACCTGCCCAGGCCGTGAAGTCTTACCAGATCAGGAAGGTTTTCGTCATAAATGGGAAAGTAGAGGTAAAGCAAGCCATCCGGGACGCTGGGCACCCCCAGATCCACCTCTCCGTCCAAATCAATTACTACCTTTATTTGCCGTTCGGCAATTAGGTCCCAGTCGTCAATCTCGGGCGCGACAAAGAGCAAGCCTTTGTCGTCTATTTGAATTAAGTCCATGTACCTTCCTTTAGATTGTCAGTTGTCCGTTGTCCGTGGTCAGTCGCCTGTGCGAAAGAATTGTCGTAGGGACAGCGTGATAATAGCCCAGCAGTTTACTGCTGGGAATGAAAGGCGACAACACGCGGTTTGAATAGCAGTCCTGCAGGAACGACTGAATCAGCTGTCCGTAAGGGACTTTTGGATAAATGTGGCTTGCCTTTCCTTAATCCCAGCACCGAAGTGCCGGGCTATTTCGGGCCGTCTCTCTGGGACGGCAACTGCATCCACATCTTTAGAACGAAAATCTTGTGAATAATCCGGCTTTCGTGGACGATCATGTCAAGGCAATCACTTCGTAATCCACTATCGACGGTATTTGAAAATGAACTGTCCGTCCCGCCTGTCGGAACGGCAGGTTCCGTCCCGCACGCAGCGCGCGCACGCCGGCGATTCTTTTTACTACAGGGACGTCAAAATCGACCGACTGCGGCCCGATGGCGTAAAACCGCCGCATAAATCCACGAGTCATGTTCGGATTGGTGTAGTTAAGCACGTGCAAGGCGTAGCCGGGCTCTGTTTCCCAGGCAAAAATCTCGACGACGCCTTCACCCTGCACGGTCACTGGGCGCTTGCCGCCCAGCACCCAGGCGACAGAATTCCGGAGCAATTGGCTCAGGTCGATACTTCCCGAGCGCCAAAAAGTTCGGTCGATGTCGCCCGCGAAGTAGGCCACCCGCGAACTCCCGCTTTCCCGAAAGATCGCCGCCGGTTGATCTGTTCTCGGAGTGCGAGGAAAAACCATCTCCGGCGGAAACGCCGGGTAATGCGGTACGACAGTCAGCACTGGCGGCGACGTTTCTCGAGCCCGGATCGGTACCCGGTTCTCCGGTCCGGGCAGCAGCGCGGTCCCTTCAAAGCCGCTGGTAACGGAAGTCCTCTGCTCGATGCGCATGTAGCTGTTCCCGTGCGGACCGATTACTTCTCCCGCAACGCTTGCTCCCAGCAAATCGGCCAGCGTAAAATCAGGCCGAAGATCGCCCCATTCGCAGTAGCGCGATGTTTCAAACGTCGCCATCACCGAACCGCCTCCCGCGGCATATTGGCGAATCTGCCGGCACTCTTCGTCGCTCAGGTAAGCCGCATTAGGGATCAGCAGAGCCCGATATTTGCGTAGCGTTTCGGGCGTCAGGTCTTCCTGGTGAACAAAATCGAAAACAAAACGTCCCTCCAGCAGCGCGTAGTAGGTCCCCTGCAGGTATTCAGTCGTCTGATTCCTCTCCGCCCCTCTCCAGCTTCCCGGTCCTGAACCGGATCTGTAGAAAGCAATGGTGCGCTGCGGATACAAGACGCCCAAGTCCGCGATTGAGCTCCTGTTTCTAAAATGAGGCTCGTTGGCTGCCAGCCAGTTGAAGAACGCGCGTCCCACTTCTCTCCAGCGGTTGTCTTCCGGCGCGCCACCCAGCCAGTGGAACCAGGGGACCATGCCGCTGGCCGTGGTCTGAGCCATCCACATCGTGGCTTCGGAGGGGGACTTGGCCACGTGCCGCCAGGTGGGACTGCTGTTGCTGTAGGCGCCGGTGACATTGGTGATTGTCCGTCCTTTCATCACCGACTGCGCTACTCTGCCCTGCTGCGCACAGTCCCATATCGGTGTATCACCAGACCGCCCTTGATGGTCGGCATTGAACCAACCGGCGACTTCGCCAAGCTGCTTGACACTCTTGACAGTGCGAATTCCGCCGCCCAGATTCCCTACGTACACCGAGTCCGTCTTTTTCTCCTTGGCGATGGAGTCCCAAAGTTTCCAGATCTCAAGCACCCGATCCATATATGTGCCGTAGTACTTTCGATAAAGAGCACTGGTGGCATCGGTTTGATCGGGAGGAACTCCCCCCACCCTGTCGTACACCTTCTGGCAGCTGGCGCAATGGCAAACTGTTAGAGCGCCGGTGCTGGGCCAGCCGTTGGTGAAGAACGCGTCAACCGGGTATCGTTGATTGATCTCGCGATAAATCTTTGGCATTTGTTCGGAAAAGTATGTGCTGAACATGCAAGTTTTGAACAGCCACGGAGACTCTCCGTGCTTTCGAGGAGATCCGTCGCGATTGCGCTCGAACCATTCCGGATGGGCCCGCAGCCCCTCTTCGTAAGAATAATTGCAATCCATGCGAGCCACTGCGTGAATGCCGCGCTTCTTAACGGCAGCGACCATTTCGCCAAAAAGATCGCGAGCGCCTAAGAATTCACTGCGATGATGGTACGGGACCTGAGTCGGATAGAAGGCCACAATCCCGCCTCCATTGAGCAGCACGGCATTCACCTTCAGCGACGCCCAATAATCGGCCCACCCTTCGACATCCATGGTGAGCGGGTCGCGCTCATTGAAATTGATCTGCCCGCAGCGCCGCATGGAGGCATACCAGGGTTTTTCATTTGCCGCCGGCTTTCCGGCTGCGGTGACAATCACCGAGGCGCCAGCGAGAGCGATGAACTGGCGGCGGGTTATGGCTTTCGAAGAAGTCTTTTTTGATCTCACGGTACAGCCCTGGAAAATGAATCTAGCCAGGATCAATCACGAATTTCCCGACCGAGGCAGCGGAGAAGACAAACGTTGTTACCAAAAGCTGTATCTGCCGCTCGCCCGGTTTGCTCGGGATCAGCCCGTATCAGAAGCGGTACTGCAGGACGACCTGCATGTTCCGGTTACCAGTCTTGCTGGTGACTAACCCAAAGGATCCGCTGGTGGGATTGCTGTTGGCCCCGCCAAGAGTCGGATGGTTCAGGGCGTTGAAGGCCTCCCAGCGAAAGTCGAAAGCTTGATTTTCAGTCACGCGGAAGCTGCGCCGAACCGACAGGTTCACTTCCCAGAAACCGGGATTGCGCAGGGCATTGCGGGGCTGAGCTCCGAATGTCCCGGGGGCTGGTTGTGCGAATGCGGCTCGATTAAACCACACCGCCGAAGTCGTGAAGCTCGTATGATCGATCCGTGGATCTCCCACCTGCTGCCAGAACTGGTCTCCGCTGCCGGGCCCCACGCCCGCATAGTCTTGGCTGAAGCGAACGCTGAAAGGGGATCCAGACTGGATCTGGGTAATTCCGGATATCGCCCAGCCGCCGAGCAGCGCCCGCGTCAGCCGCGGCCCGCCCCCAAAGGGCAACTCGTAAATGAAGTGCCCCAAGATCACGTGCGTGCGGTCCAGGTTGGAGATCCCGTAGTAGCTCTTGTCGTCATAGGAGTCGGGCAACAGCTCCGTTTCTCCGGAGCCGTTATCCATGTTCCGGGAGAAAGTGTACGCGAAACCGAACTGCAGGCCCGAGCTCATTCGGCGGTCGACGCTGATCTGTAGCGCATTGTATCGTGTAATTCCTGAGTTCTCGGACAGCCCGATAATCCCCATCCCCCGAAAGGGACGCAAGGCGTTCACGTTGATCCCTGGATTTGCCTGCACAGTCCCGGGCAGCAACTGGTTGATATTGCGCTTGCGCTGGTTGTAGTAGCCGCGACGGCCGACGTAGGCCACTTCCACAGAGATACTTGAAGGCAATTCTCGCTGCACCGCCACGTTCCACGTCCAGGCCCTGGGATGCTTCAGGATGGGATCCTGCATGGTCAGAGTAAAGGGAAAGTCGCGCCGGCTGGCGCCTCCCGGCGCATCCACGATGCCGTTGATGACCGTCTGCTGCTGGGTAAATGGTGGATTGCCTCCAAGAGCGATATCGCGATTGATGGCGATGCGGTTCAAGAACAATCCCGCACCCGCCCGGACAGCGGTCTTCGAGTTCACGGCATAGGCCACTCCGAGCCGGGGCTGAAAGTCCCCCTTGTGAGTCCTTGCGAAGCCATCGGGCAGACCGTGATAAAGATCCTGGAAGTCGCGCAGGAAGGGGAAGCGGCCCAAGGCGCTGTCCAACGGCTGGCTGCCTGGCATCACGATCCCGTTGTAAGGGTTGCCGCTCACAATGAATCCCCCTGCCCGGTCCACCACCGCCGCCCGAGCCGGATCATAGAATTGCGGATGAAACATAGCCAGCGTATTCCACTTGCTGCGCCAGGGCTGCCAGAGGGAATACCGCAACCCGGGCTCCACGCTCAGCCTCGGCGTCACCTTCCAACTGTCCTGGACGAACCCATCAAAATGGTTGGCCACAAAGGGTGTCATGGGCTTTTGGCCCAACTCCGAATAGTCGTTGAAATTCCCCAGCAGAACGTTGGCTATGGCTACGCCTGTCGCTTTGGGGTGTCCCGTGTCAAAGAAGCGAAAGGCTCCATCCTGGTTATTGGTAGCGGGGGGTGAAGCAGTCGTGAACTGAATTTTGTCGTTCTGTCCCGAACGCTCGATGAAGATCCCCCACTTCATTGTGTGGCTGCCCACGATCTTGGTCATGTTGTTGCTCAGGGCGTACACGAAGCCCGCCCACGTGCCTGGATAGGGCCCGTTGTCCAGCGTACTCAGCCCCGCCACCTGGATTCTGGGAGGCTTCTCGGGATCAAGTTTGGTCGCGACGGGAAAGAGGAAGGGAAAGTTGATCCCGTAAGTGCTCCGGCGGCAACGCGCGCCGCAAGCCGTGTCGGCAGCGATCTCGCCGAGCCCATCGGAGTTGGCAGACAGCGTGAACTCGTTCAGGAAGGTGCGTGAGAACGAGCTGGTGAGGGTGAGGGCTGCGGTGCGATTGGGTCTTGACCACAGCTCATCATAGATACTCGACCCATTGAGGCTGTTGAAACGATACGGAATATGTGTGCCGCGGAAGGCGAGGCTGTGCCGGCTGCTGATCAGGTAGTCGATCCTGAGCGTGTCCGTGCGCTGGTCTGTCCAGGAAGGGAAAGATCCGATCCAGTTCGCCGTCCCCTGGAGAAACCCGGGTGTGGGTTCCGGGTAGGCTCTTAAAAGCGCCTGACCCTGGGGACTGAGCCGATTGGTCGGGATGATGTTGTTCGGAAAAGGCTTCCCTGAGTCGGGATCGGTGACCACCCTTGACCGGCGGAAAAAAACGTTTCCAGGATCCAGCAATTCGCTCAAGTTACCGTTGCGCATGGCACCAGTGGGACTGGTGAGGGTCAGCGTGGCCTCCTCTCGGCGGCGAATCCACCCTTCACCCCAGAAGAAAAAGAGCTTGCTCCTGTCGGAATTGAATTTCCCGGGAATGAAAACCGGGCCTCCCAGAGTGAAGCCGAACTGGTTGTATCGCAAGGGTTCAGACTTGGCCAGCAGCGGATTCCCGCTGGCATTGCGCGACCACGTGTTGGCGTTGAGCACGGAATTCTGCAAAAGCTCGGTCAGGGTTCCGTGGAACTGCTGAGTTCCGCTCTTTGTCACCATACGGACAATGCCGGATGAGGCCCGCCCGTACTCGGCCGAGTAGTTGGATGTCAGGACCTGGATTTCTTTCACGGTCTCGATGTCTTGGGCCCCCAGCATGGTGTTGTCCGTCGAGCGCGTCCGGTTGGCGATCGCCCCGTCGACGGTGACCAACACGTCGTTCGCGCGGCCGCCACTGATCGACTGAATCCCGGTACCCAGGTCGCCACCGCCAAAGCTCGACAGCCGGCCGCCGATCACTCCTGCCTTCATCCGCGCGAGAAAGACCGGATTGCGTCCGCTCAGCGGCATGACCGCCAGCTCCCGCTCGCTCACCGTCCGCCCCAGTACTGCAGTGTCCGTCTGGACCGCAGCCGACGACGACATCACTTGGACTGTGTCCGAGATCTCTCCGACATCTAGCGCGGCATCTGCGCTCACCTTGGCGGCGGCGCTCAAGCTGATGCCGGTCTTCACGAAACGTTTGAAGCCCGCCAACTCCGCTGTGATGGTATACGTCCCGACCATCAGGTTGGGGAAGACGTAGTAGCCCTGATCGTTGCTTATGGTCTGGCGCTGCTGGCGGTTCCCCTCATTGACGGCCGTGATGGTAACCCCGGGGATGACCAACCCGGCGCTATCCCGAACAAACCCGGAAATCTGCCCCGTGTCGAACTGAGCCCATGCAATGCCGTTACAGGCTAACACCAGCACGGAAATCCACAACAGCCTCCACACTTCGCTCCCCTTCATGTCTCCTCCCCTGTCACGGCGGGCATAAGGCCTGCCCGCATTGGAAAGTTGCAGCTAAAACTGCAGCCGCAGACCCATCTGCATCGACCTCATACCGCCTGCGCCGTTGATCCGGCCGAAGTCTCGGCTGTCGATGTTGGTATTAGGCCCACCAAGATTGACGTGGTTTAAGGCATTGAACATATCCGCCCGGAATTGGAGCCTCATTCCTTCTCTGAGCTTGAAGTTCTTAGCCAGCGAAAAGTCTGTACTCCAGGAGCCAGGATTGCGGATTAGACTCTTCCCGGCAGTTCCAGGTCTTATGGCAATTCCAGTGGCCTTGGTCAACGGCACCGGCGCGAAGGCAGCCACGTTCAGGTATTGCACATCGCAGTGCACGCCCGGGCGGCAGCCGGTGGTGATTTCGTTTTTGTTCCAATCACTGACAATCGGATCTCCACCCAGAAAGTCCGGCCTGCAGTGGTACGCACTTGCGCAACCCTGGGTCACTAAAGCGGGAGTGCCGCTACGGCCCACAAGAATTCCCGAGAACTGCCAGCCTCCGAGCACGTGCCTGAAGAAAGGATTTCCCCAATTCGTCAGGTAAGGCAGTTGGTAAATCCAGTCGCCGACAAAGCGGTGAGTGACGTCTCCAACTGCCGGTCCCCTATCAATGCGGAGGTTGAAGAAGTCCTGGATCTGATCGTTGGCATCCGTGCCGTAATAGACGCCGACGTCTCCACCAGCGAAGGCGAGCGCCTTACCCAGGGTGTAGTGCGCGTCAAAGGACAGGTTTTGGGAAAAGCGCTTTCTTAAGGAACTCTGCAGAGAGTGATAAACGGTGCTCTCTGAATTGTCGACGTAGTAGCCGCCCGGTATAATCAGTGGATTGGGACGCTCGCCGGTCACACGGTCGGGCAAGTTAAAGCGGCGATGCAGCGGAAACTTCACCCCGCGCACACCGACGTAGCCTACTTCAAACATGAGATCTCGGCTCAAATCGCGCTGAACGTTTAGCTGGTAATTCATGGTGTAGGGATTCTGAAGCTTTGGGTTGAGCACGGAGAAAATAAGTATCCGTCCGCTTGCAGCCACGTCCCGCTCGGCAATGGACAGGGCCTCTTCAGCATAGGTGGGATACCGCACCCCCAGTCGCTGGGCCTCGTTCTTACTCCAGATTACTCGGAAGGGCACAACCGGATGCGCGACGCTCTGCCTCAACAGCGCCGGCACGTGGGCCGCAAACAGGATTCCAAAACCTCCGCGAACGACGGTCCTGCCTTTTCCGTCCGGGTTGTACGCAAAACCGAATCTGGGACTGAAATTCACCGGATCATTATCAGTGGGATTGTCGAAAGGACGGGGCGGCCCAAAGTCGAACTTTTGCCAATCTCTGGGAGGAGAGAGGTTCTTGATAGCAACAGGGACAGGCCCGGTTGGCTTGACGACATTATTGGAGTAAAAGTCATAGCGGAGTCCGAGGTTCAAGACCAGCCTGGGGTTCACCCGCCAATCGTCCTGGGCAAAGAAGCCGAACTCATACATGCGCGATTTATGAGGACCGGCAGATCCAAACGTGTGATTGACCGTGCCCGGGATATTGGCAGACATGTCTTCTTTGTTGTTGAAAGCGTACGATGGGTTCTCCGGGTTGGTGCGGCTGCCGCCGTAACGCACATAACGGCCACCAAGTTTGAAAAGGTGTTGTCCCAACTGGCGCCCGATCTTCTGATCGAATGAGTAAGTCGTGCCTTCCATTTGCCAAACTTCGGCGCCACCCCAGCCGCCGATCCCTTGTATCGATAGCCGAGGAACCCGACGTTGCCACTCGATGCTTTCTTTTTTCTTAGGATCGGTGAATGTGAAAAACTGATCCAGCCGCTCCATATCCTGATGGTTGTAACCAAACCGGGTTTCCGAGGTCCAGCGGCTACTGCCGATGACGTACTGAGCGGTAAGTCGATCCTGCGCGTAATCATAGGTGCGGTCATTTGCGCCATTGAGGAAAAAGCTGGGATCCAGACCAAAAGGACGATTCCTGGTGTACGTGACCGAAAGATTGCTGGCCTCAGTAACCAGAACATCGCCTTTCACTATAAAGTGATTTTCCGTGCTCTCGCGCTTTCCCGCCCCCTCAAATCGTCCGCGATCGGCGTCAATCGGGACAGAGGGCTCAGGGATCGCGTCCATGAGGATCTTCGTCTCGGGAAACGGCAAAGCTCGCAGGATTTCACCTCTCAATTTCGGCGTGGGGACGGTGCCCGTCACGCGCTGGAACCTCGATTCGCGATAACCTTCATAGGTCCCGAAGAAGAAGGCTTTGTTTCGAAGGATCGGACCGCCGAAAGCGCCTCCAAACTGGTTAAAAACCTCTCGATTCCTGGGGAGCAGGGAGCCATCCGGCCTTCTGTTCGTCTGAAACGGGTCGCGAGCGCTGAAGAGATGGGATCGATAATTTTCAAACAGGCTCCCATGCCAAGCGTTGGTTCCCGATTTGCTGATCAGGTTTACTTGTCCACTGATCACGCCACCGTACTCGGCCGCCAGGATCCCTCGCAGGAGTTGTACCTCCTGCACCGCCTCGATGCTCATCACGTCGATGTAGTTCCGACCTCCGTATTGTTCCATCGCCCGGCCCTCGGATGGGTTTGCGTTGGCATCCGTGCCGTCCACTGTGACGCCGGCGCCGCTCTTACCTTGGCCGTTGATCCGGACGCTGCCGCCGCCAACATCCACTCCTGAAGAGAGCCTAAGAATATTGGTGACATTCCTTCGAGAGAGGGGCAGCTCCATGACCTGTAGCGAATTCATGCTCTCACGCTGCTCGGCCGACACGGTGTTTACCAGCGTAGCCCCACCCTGCACCGTTACCGATTCGGCCACTTCGCCCACCTGCAGATCGTACGTATGGCGCACTTCCTGACCTGCCGCCAGGTCAATGCCTTGACTCACAGAGGTCTTGAAGCCCGGCATCTCAATCTTGAGTGTGTACGAACCTACGTGCAGGAAATCAAAAACAAACTCGCCCGTATCGCTGGTGATCGTTTTCTTTACTGCTCCGGTACCTTGGTGCGTAATTGTTACCGCCGCTCCCGGAATTACGGAGCCCGTTGGATCACGAACAATTCCGTAAAGGGTTGCCGTGGTTACTTGGGCCCAGCCCAAGGTCGGCCAACCTGGTATGAAGAGCACGATCAGTGCCATTAATGCGCGAATTTCAAGTCGTCTCATAGTCCCTCCCTACGAGATTTTCTCTTCTTTTGGCGACCTTCCCCTTTCACCGGTGGGCATCAGGCTTATCTGTGATGGAAGGTTATGTTTCTCCTCTTAACGCTGGCGATCACGCTGGCTTTCTTCTTATCTTTAGTGTCTCCTGGTGTCCCAGTTCCGCTGAAAGCTGGCGGGCGGCTCTGACAACGAATTCCGCGAGGGCTGGGATTTTCTCCTTCTTTATGCGAAAGGCCGGACCGGCGATGCTCATGGAAGCAATGACGCTTCTGGAATAATCCCAGATCGGCGCTCCAATGCAGCGCAGGCCTTCTTCGATCTCCTCATCATCGATTGCATACCCGCGCTCGCGCACCGACTCTATCTGCGCCTTAAGCGCGGTGGCCGAGGTGATCGTCTTGCCCGTGTAGCCTTTCAGAGGATTTTTTTTTATGAAATCTTCCAATTCGCCGTCCGTCAAGAACGCGAGCAGAGCTTTGCCCACAGCGGTGCAGTGAGCCGGAGTTCGGCGGCCCACCGTCGACGGCGTTCGAATCGTGCGCACACTCTCCACATTGGCTACCGACAGCATTTCGCCATGGTCCAAAATGCAGATGTGTGCCGTTTCGCCGGTCTGAAGGACGAGGTTTTTCAGATAAGGCTGCGCTCTTTCGCGTATGTCCAACTGCTCGATTGCCTGACTTCCCAACTCAAAGAGCCTGAAGCCGAGCCGATATCTGCCGTTCTGTGAGTCCTTGATGACCACCCGATGGCGCTCCAACACCCTCAACAGGCGATGGACGGTGCTCTTGTGCAGACCAAGTTGAGTGGAGATCTCCACAAGCGCGATTCCGGAGCCTTCACGCGCCAGTACATCCAGGATACCCAGCGCGCGATCCAGCACCTGAACCCGGTAAGGGGATCCTTTGTCAACTACTGTGACTCTTGCCTTCATATTCCCCAAGTCGTCTCGGCGTATTCACTATATAAAACTCAGTACCGCAATACGAGACAGATGTCAAGAGCGCCTTGCAGTATGGTATGCAAGAGGAAATGTCGGCTGATTGTATGAAGTGAAATGTCCGGTCTATCCTTGGTGCGCGCGAGGTTCACAAATGGCAGACTGGACTCGCGCTAAAGCGGGAATTGAACCCCCAGTTCTGACCCCAGAGCGACCAGTTCATTCTTCAGGGCCCCACTCAGCGGAATGCCGTGCGCTCTTCGATGTAGTTCGGTCTCATGCTCGATTTCCCCAGGAACGTAGATGCGATCGACGCCCGCCGCGCGCGGGCAGGTTTGCATCATATCGATGATCTCATCGACACGCTGTCGAAATTCGGAAATAGGTATGAACCTGTCAATGAGCAGGGCAGCGCAGGCGTGCGCTGAACGCGTAGGCACGCCCAGATCCTTGTACATCTGACCAACGTGGGTTGAAAATCCGCTGCCTGACAGCACTCCTGTAAAGAGATCGATTAGCAGGCTCAGACCGTATCCCTTGTAGCCTCCCAGGGGTTGTATCAGTCCTTCGGCGGCAGCATCGGCGTCATCGGTCGGTACACCGCTCTTATCGAGTGCCCAAGTAGTAGGAATCTTTTTTCTTTCCTGCTGTGCAATGAAGATTTTTCCTCTGGCGACGGCTCCGGTGGCCATATCCAGAACCACTGGCGGTTTCTTTCCAGCCGGGACGGCAATACCGAGCGGGTTGTTGCCCAGCCGCGCTTCGCGACCTCCGCTGGGAGCCATGGTCGCGCTCGCGTTGGTCAAGGCTAAGCCGATCATGTTGTACGGGAGCGCCATCATGGCGTAGAAGGCGGCCGCTCCAAAATGGTTGCTGTTTGTCACACTCACCCAGCCGATTCCGTTTGCTTCGGCCTTAGAAATGGCAAGTTTCATCGCCACAGCACTGGCTACCTGCCCCACGCCGTTATCGGCATCGATCAGCGCACAGGTTCGATCCTCTCGTGACACCTTGGGAACGGCCCGGGGATTGGTCCCGCCGGCGCGCAAGCGGTCCGCATACACTTTCAGTCGAATCACACCGTGAGAGTCGACACCCCGAAGGTTGGCAAAAATCAGATTGTCGGCGGTAATCCTGGCGTCCTCATCGCAAAGGCCGAGCTTCTTGAAACAGGAAACGCAGAAAGCCGTGAGCGATTCACTTGGAATCGGGAAGCGGTCAACGGTCATGGCTGATTGTCCTAGTCTCAGCTCGCAAGTCGCAGGTCGAAAGTCGAAAGTGCAACCCTTCGAGCCTTGCTCGCCCTCGGCCGAGCGACCCCTGACTTTCGATTTTCGACCTGCGACTTACGACCTCTTTTCTATTCTTCGACGTAATCCAATCGTCGCACTTCGTCGACTACCGGGTTGACGACTTCCTCGACAAACTTTACATGAACCGGATGTACGCGATATCGATCCAGCGCGGCAATATCTTCAAAGTACATTACTAGAGCGCATTGATAAGGGTCTTCCTTATAAATTGAGGTTCCTGCCTTGAGGTTGGCCACGCCCGGTACTTGGCGAAGCCGCGTCCGCGCCTCGCGCAAGAGTACTTCGATCTGCTCTCTTGCGACGCCCGGCTTTGGCTTGTACAAGACGATGTGAGTTAACATAATTCAGCTCTCAGCTCACAGCTGTCAGCTCTCAGCCTGCTAATAGTCATCAGTCATCAGTCATCAGTCATCGGTCATCGGCGATCGTGACTGGTTATCTCTCAAAAATATGATCGGTAAGTAGATGTCTCAGAACAACAATCTGCGAAGACCGAAGCTCCTAGCAATAACCGATGACCGATGACTGATGACCGATGACCGATGGCTACTTTCATTTCGACTCGTACACGTCTCGCAGTCTTTCCAGCGAAAAATCCGGTGAACTGCAGGTTGCTATGATCTGCTGTTCGCGTTGCGCGATTTGCGCCGCGGCCCCAGGAATATCCTGCGCTACTTCTTTGGGGACGTTTAGCACGCCGTGCTTGTCGGCATGCATCAGATCCCCCGAACAAACCACCAAGCCACCGACCTTTACCGGGCCGCCGAAATCAATCAAATGCACGTAAGCATGGGAAACACACACCCCGGCTGCGAAATACTGAAAGCCCAATGCGCGCACCTCATCCAGGTCGCGCACAAATCCGTTGGTTATCACACCCACGCAACGCAAGCGCCGGTGGATTGAAGATTGAACTTCTCCAAAATAGGCGCCTATCCCCGGAGGCTGGTCCAAATCCTGCATCACCACTACTCGAGGTTCCGGAATGCCCATGACATACTTCCAGAAATCGTATCGGGACGTTGTTTTTGCCGGCGCTTGCTCAGCGGCAAACCGGGCTGTAGCGGCAAATCCGACCATTACGCCGAGATCGGGAAAAAGACAGCGAATTTCGGGTGATGCAAAACCGGCGCTGCGCGATCGTAGATTGAAAACCTCCACGGCGTTAGCTACTGTCGGAGTACTCAATTTGCGTAAGGCGTCCAAGTTCGCGTTTGATATAGTCATGATAGTAGTCAGTTGTCCAAGGTCCAAAGTCCAAGGTCCACAGTCCAAGATCAGTGCTTGCAGTTTTGACTTTCGACTTTGGACTTTCGACTTTCGACTTTCGACTTTCGACCGCGACATCGACTTAATATTAGTACTGCCTGTCATTGTCAATAACATTGCTAGCAGCCAGGGCTTGAGCGTTTCAAATATGGATGACATTCCTTCACGGGTAGCCGAGACGCCGAGTCGAAAGGCGGAACCGATACACCTCACCCCAGGTGTGATCCGCCTAGCCAAGTGGTGCGGGGTCCTGCTGGCCGCCTCCGCCATCCTGCTCTTGCCCGCCCCTTCCGGAATTACAGCAGAGTCGTGGCGGCTGCTTGCAATTTTTGTCGCTACGATCATGGGATTGATTCTTCAGCCTGTGCCCGGTGGCGCAGTAGTGCTGATGGGAATCAGCGCCATCGCTCTGACGCGAACATTGTCTCCTGCACAGGCGCTAGCCGGTTATGCAGACCCTCTTCCGTGGCTTACTCTGACGGCCTTTTTCATTTCTCGCGGCATGATTAAAACCGGCCTGGGCCGGCGCATCGCCTTTCTTTTTATTCGCGCCATCGGCCACACGTCACTCGGTCTTGGTTATGCTCTGGTTTGCACTGACATGATGCTGGGCATGATCATCCCCTCCAATGGCGCTCGCTGTGGGGGCATCACCTTTCCCATCACCAAGAGCTTGGCTGAAGCTTACGACTCAAGGCCAGGACCCACGGCAGGACGACTGGGGGCCTTCTTGATGACTCTGGTGTATCAGGGCGACGTGATCATCTGCGCCATGTTCCTGACAGGCCAGGCCTCGAACGTTTTGATCGCCAAGTTCGCCCGGCAGGCCACAGGCATCAACCTTACTTATGGCCATTGGGCCTTGGGTGCGCTCTTGCCGGGATTGCTTTCCATAGTGCTTGTGCCATTTCTGATCTATCGGCTTTTTCCGCCCGAAGTGCGGCATACTCCCGGAGCGGCAGAGGTTGCAAAAGCAGAGTTGGATCGATTGGGCCCGATGTCACGGGCTGAAAGAATCATGCTGACAGTCTTCGCAGCACTGACGCTGCTTTGGATGACCGGGTCCTGGCATTCCATTGACTATACAGTGATCGCGCTGGCGGGCATCTGTTCGCTTCTGATCACTGGTGTTCTGGTGTGGGAAGACGTGCTAACAGAACGGGGGGGGTGGGACGTGTTTATCTGGTTTGGCGGACTGGTGATGATGGCCAAGGCTCTGAGCGATACGGGGATTACCCGATGGTTCGCCGAGCGGGCGGCCGGCCTCACCGTGGGCTGGCAGTGGTGGAGCGCTTTGGCAGTGTTGCTGCTGATTTATTTCTACGCGCACTACGGTTTCGCCAGCATCACGGCGCACGCTTCGGCGATGTATCTCCCTTTTTTGGTCGTCATACTGACAGCCGGAGCGCCGAAATATGTGGCGGCGTTATCGCTTGCGTATTTCTCCAATCTGGCTGCTTCGCTGACTCACTATGGCACCACGCCGGCGCCGATTTACTACGGCGCAGGCTACGTCAGCCAGCGCACCTGGTGGCGTCTGGGATTGAGCGCGTCGGTGGTGAATATTCTCATTTGGGTGACGGTGGGATTTGCATGGTGGAAGGTGCTTGGATGGTGGTGAGAACCAAGTTTCGAGTCTTGGGTTTCGGGTCTCGGGTGTCGGGTCTCGGGTGCCGGGTCTCGGGTGCCGGGTGTGGGTGCCAGTCTGAGGTTGGACATTTTGTAGAGACGCCTTCAGGCCGTCTCTCTGCTCCCAAAATGTAGAAACTCGAGGGCGCACCAGAGGCGCATTTAGAGGCTGCTTTAGCACCAGGCCGCTTTCAGCGGCCTCTGAAGTTTGGACATTTTGGAGAGACGGCCGGTGGGCCGTCTCCCGCACAATCTTTCATCGTGCAGGAGACGCCCCGCGGGGCGTCTCTCCAATAGCGCCGCTTCGCGGCCTCTGTCCGCGAAGCGGACCAATAACAGTAGCCGGGGGTGTCCAGGCGCGGAGCGCCAGGCACCCCCGGTCAGCGATTCCACACACGGAATCGGACCGCGC